>NZ_JALKFY010000838.1:0-19686 GCF_023242985.1 Frankia sp. Mgl5
GGATCACTCGTGCGATGCCGGCCAGGCCGCTTTCGTGTGTGGTGGAACGACGAGCGCCGTCCCGCGAATGATCGTCGTCGGCAGCGTCGGCAGCGTCGGCGCCGGGTTGGTCGTGCGGCCGTCGGGAGGTCTATGCCGCGGATCGGGGGCCGTGCGCGGTCCAGCCCAGGCGGTTCAGCACCGCCTGGGCAGTGGCCGTGACCGGCGGCTGAACGGTGAAGTCGCCGTACAGCGCCACGAATCTCGGCCAGTAGAAGTCGATCACCTGCTTTCCCCGCTCGAACGGGTGGACGTACATCCACCTGAGCTCCCACACCCCGCCCATGAGCTTGAAAGCGACGGCGCCGGCGGCCACGAAGCTGACCGCGTTCACCCGCGGGGCGGGGAGCAGCCACACCCGCTGCTCCCCGAAATTCAACGCCCGGGCGAGCGGAAAATCGTAGCCGCATTCCCGCTTGGCCGCGTTTCCGAACATCTCGGCGGCCTGCCGGAGGTCGAGCGGTGAATCCCGGGAAACCTCGATAAAGTCCGGACCTTCACTCGCGCGACGCTGATATGGAAGGACCGGCATGTCGATCCGGTATCGAGGTGAAAGCCGTTCCTCCTCGCTGAGCCATGTTTCGCGGTCAACCGGAGTGAGGTCGGTCATCGTTCCCCTTCACTGCGTGGTTCGGTCGTTCGCCGTTGAACCGGATCCGGGTGGGTGACGCCCTCGGGGTTGTTCCGGGCGGCGCCCCGGGCGGCGAACGACGACGATCACCCGACGGGGATGCCACCAAGCCTGACCGACCCGCCCGCCCCGCGAAAGATGCTGGATGGCCCCAGAACCGAAACGGATGGCACCTCGGTGCGGGCACCGTCCGATCACCGTCCGCTTGCCGCCCGGTCTGCCGCGGCCCGCGCTTCGGCAGCCCGTCTCTCCACAGCCTGGTCTTCCGCCACGCGGTCATCCACAGCCCGGGGCCGCGCCGCCCTCAGCCGCGTTGATCCGAGGACACTGGGCGCATGTTGCCCGACCTCACGGTCGCCGGGGCGGACCTGCCCGTCCGGTCCGCTCTGCCGGCGCTCGTCGCCGCGCTGACCGGTGGTGACGAGCACGGGCCGCGCTCCGCCGGCGGGGCCGCGGTGCTGGTGGCCCCGCCCGGCACGGGCAAGACGACGCTTGTCCCGCTCGCGCTCGCCGACCACGTCCCGGGTCGGGTACTGGTCGTCGAGCCGCGGCGGATCGCCGTCCGCGCCGCGGCACGGCGGATGGCCACCCTCGCCGGCGGTGGTGAGGTGGGTGGCGCGGT
This sequence comes from Frankia sp. Mgl5, assembly GCF_023242985.1. Lineage (NCBI taxonomy): Bacteria > Bacillati > Actinomycetota > Actinomycetes > Frankiales > Frankiaceae > Frankia > Frankia sp. Mgl5. The sequence continues at coordinate 1,293 of NZ_JALKFY010000838.1, forward strand.
CGGCTACACGATCCGCGGCGAGCGCAGGGCCGGGCCGTCCACCAGGGTCGAGGTGGTCACGACAGGAGTGCTCGTCCGGCGGCTGCAACGCGACCCCGAGCTACCCGGTACCGACGCGGTCATCCTCGACGAGTGCCACGAGCGCCACCTCGACGCCGACCTGGCGCTCGCGTTCCTGCTCGACGTCCGCGCGGCGCTGCGCCCCGACCTGCTCCTGCTCGCCGCCTCCGCGACAGCCGACACCCGGCGGCTGGCCGCGATGCTCGGCGCGCCCGGCCAGCCCGCGCCGGTCGTCGGGACGGACGCCTCGATGTTCGACGTCGAGGTCGTCTGGGCGCCCCCACCAGGGGTGATCGCCCCGGCGCACGGCCTGCGGGTCGACCCGCGGCTGCTCGACCACGTCGCCGCGACCGTCGGGCGCGCGCTGCGGGAGACGTCCGGGGATGTGCTTGTCTTCCTGCCCGGGGCCGGTGAGATCGCCGCCGTCGCCGGCCGGCTCGCCGGGCACCGGGACTCGGTCGACGTGCTCACCCTGCACGGCCGCCAGGCCGGCGGGGCGCAGGACGCGGTGCTGCGCGCCGGCCCGCGTCGCCGGGTCGTCCTGGCCACCGCGGTCGCGGAGAGCAGCCTCACCGTGCCCGGCGTGCGGGTCGTCGTCGACGCCGGCCTGGCCCGCTCCCCGCGGATGGACCACGCCCGCGGGCTGGGCTCGCTGGTCACCGTGTGGGTGTCACGGTCCTCCGCCGGGCAGCGCGCGGGCCGGGCCGGCCGGGAGGCGCCAGGCCGGGTGTACCGCTGCTGGTCCGCCGCCGAGCACGATCGGCTGCCCGCCCAGCCGGAACCGGAGATCGGCGTCGCCGACCTGACCGGCTTCGCGCTGGAGCTGGCGGTCTGGGGCCATCCCGGCGGCGTGGGCCTGCCGCTGCTCAGCGACCCTCCCGTCGGCGCGATGGAGGCCGCCGGGGCCTCGCTGCGGGCCCTCGGCGCTGTCGACGAGACCGGCCGGGTCACCCCGCGAGGACGTTCGATCGCCCAGGTCGGGGCCCATCCGCGGCTCGCGCGGGCACTGCTCGACGGCACCCGGGCCGTCGGCGCGCGGCGGGCCGCGGAGGTCGTGGCGATGCTCTCCGGGGACGGCCCGGTGGGCGGCCCCTCCGACGACCTCGTCGCCGCGTGGCGCCGCCTGCGCAACGACACGGACCGGTCCGCGTCCGCCCGCTGGCGGGAGGAGACCCGCCGGCTGCGCTCGGCCACGGACGCCACACCCGCCGGGCCGGCCGGGCCTGCCGGGCCCGCGGCCGGGGGAACGGGTGGGATGACCGACGATCTCGCGGCGGGGCTGGTGGTCGGCCTCGCCTTCCCCGAACGGCTCGCGCGGGCCCGTGATCCCGGCGGGGCGAGCTATCTGATGGCCGGCGGGACCGGCGCCGAGCTCACCGCGGGCTCGGCGCTGACCGGGGCGGAATGGCTCGCCATCGCGGTCGCCGACCGCGGGCCCGGCCGGATATCCGCCCGCGTGCGCCTGGCCGTCACCCTCGACGCGGCGACCGCGCGGGAGGCGGGCGCGGCGCTGCTGCGCACCGAGGACGAGGTCGCCTGGTCCGGCGGCGACATCGTCGCCCGCCGGCTCGAGCGCCTCGGCGCGATCATCCGCACCGAACGCCCGGTGACCAGGCCCGACCCGTCCCTGCTGCGGGCCGCGGTGCTCGACGGGCTGCGCGACGCGGGTCTCCCCGTGCTGCGCTGGAGCGCCGACACGCTCGCGCTGCGGGACAGGCTCGCGTTCTGCCACCGGGTGCTCGGCGTCCCCTGGCCCGACGTCACCGACGCCGCCCTGCTGGACTCCGCCCCCGACTGGCTCGGTCCGGACCTCGACGGCGTGCGGCGCCGCGCCGACCTCGAGCGCATCGACGCCGGCCGCGCGCTGCGCCGGCTACTGCCCTGGCCACAGGCCGCCCGGCTGGACGAGCTGGCGCCCGAGCGGGTGGCGGTGCCCAGCGGCTCCCGGGTGCGCCTCGACTACAGCGGCACCAGCGGCGCGGCCGGCCCCGTGCTGGCCGTGAAGATCGCCGAGGTGTTCGGCTGGGAGCGGGTACCCGTCGTCGCCGACGGCCGCGCGCCACTGGTGCTCCACCTGCTGTCGCCGGCGGGACGCCCGGTGGCGGTGACGAGCGACCTGGCGTCGTTCTGGCGCACGGGCTACCCGCAGGTCCGCTCGGAGCTGCGCGGCCGCTACCCCCGCCACCCCTGGCCGGACGACCCGACGACCGCCCCGCCGACCCGCCGCGTCGCCCCCCGCACCCGCGGCCGCTGACATGTCAGACGGCGCCGGCCCACGGGCCGGTGATGACGCAGGTCATCCCTGAAGGGGTGGGGGCACCTGTCAGAGCTTGCGGACGCGGGTCGCGCGGTAGCGGAAGCTGTCCTGCCGGACCTGTTCGTAGTCGAACTCGACGCGGTCGCCGGCCTCCAGGAAGCGGTACCCGTCCATCTCGATCATGCTGAAGCCAACCCACGCGTCGAACCCGGGCGGCAGGTCGGGGGAGGAGATCGCTCCCCACCCCCGCTCGGCGTTGTAGAACTTCACGGTGCCCTTGGTCATCGAGCCAGGATGACCTGTTCGCTCCTGCGCGGCGATCGAGTTTCGCGGGACAGGTCGTTCCAGCACGCCGCTCCGGACGGCCCCGAAAACCGCGGAGGCGGCGGCAACTCCCGCGAGGAGCCACATCCAGCCCTCGATCGGAGATGGAGCAGAACCGCCTTGTCTCCGCCTGGGCGATCCCGTCCGGACCGTCGGGTGGGGGTCGATCAACCGGCCGCACGCAGGTCCGCGCATCCGGACTCGCCTGGCAGCAGCGGGCGGAAGGCGACCCTCCACTGCCTGCCGTCGGACGTCCACCGTGTGGTGGTCACAGCCGTACGCGCCGCCGCCAGCAGATTCGTAGCCTCCTCACCGCTGGCTGTCACGCAGCTCAGATCGACGCCTCCGCCGACCGGCTCGCCCGGCAGCGCCGGCCCGGGCCACACGCGCTCCGTACCCGCGGTACCGCCGCCGCACGGAACGTCGGTGCCGGACGGAGCGGTGCCGCCGGACGGAAGGTCGCTGCCGGACGGAACGGCCGCGTCGGAGGGCGAGGAACAGTCTCCGACCCAGGGGGAGGCGATCGCGGCCACCGCAGCCGGAATGTACGACTCGGGTTCGCTGACCGCACCCGGGCCCAGCGCGGTGGGCAGGTCGGTGAGTGCCGTGAACAGCTCCTGGGCTGCCCGCCGCGCGGACTGCTGCTGCGCTGTCAGCCCGTGGCCGTCCGCCTCGAACAGCGCTTCCACCTGCATCGTCTCGACGCCGGCCGCGGTTCGGAGGGTGAATCGGGTCGACGGCGCGTCCGCGACCGGTGGCTGGCCGAAGTCCTGTTCGGCGCCGACGCCGGCCGCGGCCGCGCGGTCGACGAGCTTCCGCACGTCGGCGGCCGAGATCCGTCGCAGCTGGATGTCGGGCAGCGCCGGCCCCGGATAGACGGCGGGCTGCGGGCCCTCGCTCAGCACCCGGCCGTCAGGGTAGACGGCCACTACCGGCAGCCGGGTGGCCAGCATCTCCGGTGTCACGAAGCCACCGACCAGGTCCACGCGCAGAGCGGCGGCGTCAGCGCGGGCACCGGTGTCGGCGCTGCCACCGGCGATGGCACTGTCGCCGACAGCGCCGCCGCCGATGACGCTGTCCCGCGCGTCGGCGGCAGCCCCGGCACAGGCCGCGGCCGTGAGAACCAGGGGTACGACGGCGGCCACCAGGCGGGCGCCGCGGATCATCATCATCGCCATGGCCCTTGGACGCAGCGGGCCCCGGTCCGGTTCCCCTCAGGAAGGGACACCCGCAGTCCGCTGTCACGCCTTCCTGATGGCCTTCAGTGCGTACAGCAGCGGCACACGTGGATCCGTCTCCGGTAGCCGCCACCAGCCGTCCTCCCCGCGGACCATACGTTTCCACCGTGGCCACGGCAGCGCGTCGGTCTCCCTCAGCCCGGTCACGGTCAGGCCCGCCCCGACCAGCGCGTCGATCACCTCGCCGAGACCGTGCGTCCATTCATAGGCGACCGTCGCGCTCCCCAGCGCGGGGCCGTCGGTGTACGTGTAGGTCGCGTCGCGCTCGATCGGGCCCCGGCCCGCCAGGTAGTCATGGCGCAGCAGCAGTTCCTCGCCGACGCCCGGCGGGGGCTTGGGACCCAGCGCATTGAACAGCGGATGAAACTCCACCAGATACAGCCGGCCACCGGGACGCAGCAGACACGCGACCTCGGCGGCCCACCGGGGCAGATCGGGTAGATAACACAGCGCACCCTTGCCGGTGTAGACGACATCGAAACAACCTTGGCCCAGCACGCCCGCCGCGTCGTATACGTCAGACCGCACGTACCGTAGGTCGGCGCCGGCCCGCGACGCGATCTCCCGCGCCCGTGCGACGGATTCTCCGGAGAAGTCCAGTCCCACCGCGCGGGCGCCTCGGCGTGCGAACGCGATGGTTTCCGTGCCGAGATGACACTGCAGATGGACGACATCCCGGCCCGCCAGGTCGCCGAGGTCCTCCCATTCGAACGGCGCGAACCAGTCGAACGGTTTCCTGCTGCCGTCGAGGCCGTAGAACGCGCTCGCCACGTGCACCGGGGTGCGGGCGTCCCAGTTCGCCTCGTTCGCCCGCATCATCCGCCGGACCTCGGCATCGAACTCCTGCGCCATGAGCCACACAATAGGCGAGGCGCGCTCCGCGGACTGTCGAACGCGGAACGCGTCTCAGTGGCCTTGGCGGGCCAGCCACGCCAGGGTGTCGTCGGTGATTTGGCGTCAGCCATAATCGAACGGGGCGGTGTGGGGGTATCGGGAGACCCCTGGCCTCGAGGGCGTGGTCGCCGACGCCGGACTGGCATGCTGGAGGCCCCTGTCTGTCAGCATGACGCGAGACGGTGACAGCCAACATCGAGAATGCTCTCGTTGCGGCCAGCCGTCTGGGACACTGCTGAGGTGAGTACCGGCTCGGCGCCGCCACCCCTGAATATTCGATGCCTCACCGAGACGCCGAAGGACTACGGCGACTACGGAAAATTACTTTCTCCGCATCCCTTCGACGGCGAGATTGCCGCGTTGCTGCGTGAGGTTGAGGCGTTTGATCGGTTCCCCGAGCTGATTGGTGCCCTGACGCCGCGGGTGGGCTGGGAGGCGCTGTGGGTCTTCGCGCGGCGCGCGGCCACGTTCGCGGTCCGGCGGCGTGACCCGGAGCTGCTCCGTGCCGGCCTGGTCGCGATCGGCGTGGCCAGCCGCAACAGCCTCGACTACCGGGACGAGCTGGTAGCGCTGGCGATGTTGTGGCACAGCGCTGGACTTCTCGACCTGGATGCGGAGGAGGAGGTCCGCGCAGCCGCGGCCAAGCTCCCGCTCTTCGTCGGCACGGCGAGGCATGCTCCGCCGTCGGAAGCCGAGGCAGACCGGCTGACGTGCTGGCTCGAACGGCCGCCACGCAATCAGTCGCTGGCCGTGATGGGGCTGCGTGAAGGAAAAGACAAAAATGGCTTTCGCTATGTTCGGCATCTTTGACCGCGGCGCTCCGCCGACGACCGGTAGCTCACGCTGCGCGAGCTACCGTCGGTCCGGACTCATCGGCCGATGTCATGGTCGCCGGCTTCGACCAGTCCACTTTCGTACGCGAAGACCACAACCTGGGTACGGTCGCGCAATCCGAGCTTGGTGAGGATGCTCGACACGTGCGACTTGACGGTCGCGGGTCCGATGAAGAGTTCCTGGGCGATCTCCGAGTTGCTGGACCCCCGGGCGACGGCGACCACCACATCACGCTCCCGGTCGGTGAGGCGTTCCACGCGGCGGGAGGGGGCGGAGCCGACAGCCCGGCGCTCGGTGAACCGCCCGATGAGACGCCGGGTGATCGACGGTGCCAGCAGCGCGCCGCCGTCTGCCACCGTGCGGACGGCGCCGGCGAGCTGGTCGGCGGGGATGTCCTTGAGCACGAAGGCGCTGGCGCCGGCGCGTAGTGCCTGGTAGACGTACTCGTCCGGATCGAACGTGGTCAGGATGAGCACCCGCACGTCCCAGTCGGCCTCGGCGAGGATTCTCGAGGTCGCTTCGAGTCCGTCCATCGCCGGCATCCGGATGTCCATGAGGATCACATCGGGACGATGCTGTCGCGCCGCCTCGATCGCCTCGAGCCCGGTCCCGGCCTCGGCCACGACCTCGATGTCGCCGTGTACCCGCAGGACCATGGCCAGGCCTCCGCGGACCAGCGCCTGGTCGTCGACGATGAGGACGCGGATGCTCATGCGGGACTCCCTCCGATCGGCAGGCGGGCGACCACCCGGAACCCGCCGCCCGCGCACGGTCCCGCGTCGAGGCTCCCGCCCAGCAGCAGCGCTCGCTCCCGCATGCCGATGATGCCGTGGCCGCCCGGGCCCTCGCGGACGGCACCCGGCTCGAGCACGGCGGCGCCGCGCCCGTCGTCACGGACCTCGATGACGAGGCCGTTCTGTTCGGTGCCCAGGCTGACCGTGGCGGGTGCGCCGGGGCCGGCGTGCTTGAGCACGTTGGTGAGTGCCTCCTGGATGATGCGGTAGGCGAACAGGTCCAGGCGGGCCGGAAGCCCGGCTGGCAGTCCGTCCGTGGCCAGCGTCACGTCCACGCCCGCCCGGCGGATCTGCTCGATGAGCCTGGGCAGTTCCGCGAGGCTGGGCTGGGGCCCGAGATCGTCGGGGCTGGTCTCCGGTCGTAGAACGCCAAGCAGATGGCGCAGCTCCTCAAGCGCCTGGCGCCCCGCCTCCTCCACCGCCTCCATCGCCCGCAGGGCGGCCGCCAGGTCCTCGGTGGCGACGGCTCTGGCCCCGCTGGCCTGCACCGTCATGAGGCTCACCCGGTGGGCGACGACATCGTGCAGCTCCCGTGCGATACGGGTCCGCTCGTCGGTGACGATCCGGCGGGTCTCGGCGGCCCGTTCCCGCCGGAGCTGCGCGGCACGGTCCCCGCGGAGTTGCACACGGCGTCCGACATACCAGGCCCCGAACATCACGAGGCTGCCGAAGACGGGCACCTGCCACCAGGGGCCCGGATCGTCGAGACCGTCGACGCTGGCCAGCGCGGTTGCGGCGGCGGCTCCCGAGGGTCCCCGCCAGTCCACGGCGGCGTAACGGCCCACCGCGTACAGGCCGATGATCGTGGGCCAGCCGAGATGGGTGGTACCGCCGCCGAGCAGCACGGCCCAGGCGGTCAGCGCCACGCCCAGTACGAGCAGGGGCGCTCGTCTGCGCCAGTACAGCGCCGGGTTGGCCACGGCGCAGCCCACGAGGACGAGGATCGGGGCGTCACCGATCGAACGAAACAACAGCGTGTCGCCGGGCCCGTCCACCACGAACACCGTCATGACAAAGGACGCGAGGGCGAGGGCGGCGTCCGCGGCGCGCGGCCAGCGGGCGAAAGGACCCCGAAACCGCCCCGGAGCGTTCTCTGGTGGCGTCCGGAAGGGCGACGCCGTGGGGTTCACCGTCACTTCTCAGCGCGGTTCACGGCTGGCGGCCGCGGTTTCGCAATGGGCACCGCCTCACGGTAGGCGAGGCCGGAAGAGCAGTCGCCAGCCTCCAGGCGTAATGCGGCCTCCCCCGTGAGGCGGAGAGGAACCCCGAATCCGCGCCGTGCGACCCGCCTTCCGGCGGGGCACCGAACCCCTCCGTGGGCGGGCGACGACCCGGGACGCCGACAAGCACAGTGGAGCGGCGCAGGAACGGAACGCGACGCCGCTCTCAGGAGAACCAGCCATGAAACAGTTCACCCGCCGCGTCGGGGACGCGGCCGCGCGCCGGCCAAAGCTCACGATCGCCGTCTGGGGGGTCGTCGCCGCTCTTCTGCTGGCTCTGGCCGGTACGGTCGGCGGCCCTTTCGCCGACGACCTCGTCGCTCCGGGAAGCCAGAGCGAGAACGCGATGGAGCTGCTCGAGGAACGTTTTCCCGAGGCGGCCGGCGGCAGCGCCCTGGCGGTGTTCGCCGTGGCGGAAGGACAGCGACTCGAGCGTCACCGCGACGCCGTCTCCGCGGCGGTCGCCCGCCTCGAGGGCGTGGAGCACGTCGCCACCGTGACCGATCCGTTCACCGCCGGCACCGTGTCGCCCGGGGGACGCGTCGGCTTCGCCGAGATCACCTTCGACGTGCCGGCGACGGAGGTCGGCCCGGAGGCCCTCGCCGCGATCACCGACCAGCTGCGGCCGGCGCGGGACGCCGGTCTCGTGGCGGAGCTCGGCGGCGACGCCGCGTTCATCAACGCCGAGGCGGCGACTTCGGGCACGGAAATGGTGGGCCTGCTGGCGGCGCTGGTCGTGCTGGTCGTCGCGTTCGGCACGATCGTGGCCGCACTCGTCCCGATCGTGCTCGCCCTGGTGACCGTCGCCGCCGGGGTGGGTGGCGTCGTGCTGCTGGCCAACGCCATGGACGTGTCCTCGGCGGCCCCCACGATCGGGGCGATGATCGGTCTGGGTGTGGGCATCGACTACGCCATGTTCGTCGTGGCCCGCTACCGCGAGAACCGCGCGGCCGGCCAGGACGATCCCACCGCGCTCTCGAACGCGATGGGATCGTCGGGCACCGCGGTCCTGCTCGCCGGGGGCACCGTCGTCGTCGCGATGCTCGCCCTCGTGCTGACCGGCCTGGGCTTCCTGGCCTCGATCGGTCTCAGCACGTCCCTGGTAGTGCTGTTCGCCGTGGCGAGCGCCCTGACACTTCTGCCGGCGCTGCTCACGCTGCTCGGCGGCCGCATCGACGCGGGGCGGGTCCTGGGGCGCAGGCGCGCCGCCCGGCATCCCCGGGACACGGCCTGGTGGCGCCTCGCCCACCGCGTCTCCGGCCGGCCGTGGCCGTACCTGCTCGTCGCCGCGGCGGTGCTGCTCGTGCTGGCCGCGCCGGCGCTGTGGATGCGGACGGGCTTCCCGGACGCCGGCGACGACTCGACCAGCACCACGCACCGCCGCGCCTACGACCTGCTGGCGGAGGGATTCGGCCCGGGGGTGAACGCCCCCCTGCTGCTCGTCGCCGACCTGCGCCGGCCGGGCGCGGACCTCGACACCGTCCGCGCGCTGGCCGGGCGCGTCGCCGCGGACACCGGCATCGCCACGGTCGGCGACCCACAGATCTCTCCCGCCGGGGACACGGCCGTGCTGCACGCTCTCCCCACCACGGCCCCCGCGGACACCGCGACGTCGGAGACCCTCGCGCGCATCCGTGACCTCGTCCCCGGCAACGTCGCGGTGTCGGGGACGACCGCGCTGACCGACGATCTCACCAGGCAGCTCGCCGACACCCTGCCGATCTTCATCGCCGCCATCCTGGCCGCGTCGTTCCTGCTGCTGATGGTGGTGTTCCGGTCTGTCGTGCTGCCGTTGAAGGCCGCCCTGCTGAATCTGTTGTCGATCGGCGGCGCGTACGGCGTCGTCGTTGCCGTGTTCCAGTGGGGGTGGCTCGGGAGTTTGTTCCGCCTGGAGGGGACGTACCTGATCGCGTCGCCGCTGCCGACGATCTTCTTCGCGGTCCTCTTCGGCCTGTCCATCGACTACGAGGTGTTCCTGCTCTCGCGGATCCGTGAGGAGTACGACGCCACCGGGGACAACGCCGAATCAGTGGCCCGCGGCATGGCGGGAACGGGTCGCGTGATCACTTCCGCGGCGCTGATCATGACGGTGGTGTTCCTCAGCTTCGTCGCCAACCCCTCTCCGCTGGTCAGGATGATGGGTCTCGGGCTGGCGGCGGCGATTGTGCTCGACGCGACGATCGTCCGCATGGTGCTGGTTCCCGCCACGATGGCGCTGCTGGGCCGGGCGAACTGGTGGCTACCCCGCTGGCTCGACCGCCGGCTGCCCCGGGTGGGCTCAGGCGGCGCCGGCCTCCCACGGCAGTGCGAGCAGCCCGTGCCCGCCGTGCCTGTCGACCTGGCGAAGTGCGGCTGACCACGGCATCGAGCCCGGACAGAGTCCGCTGCGCCAGCTCCACCCGTGGGACGAGGTCGGTCAGGACTCCGACAGCGACCATGATTGTTGTCCGGCGAGTGGCGCTTGGCCGCGGACACAGCCGTCAGCCGTCAGCCGGCCACCGTCGCCGGTCAATGAAAGGGATATCCGCAGGGCGACTCCTGGGCGTGCCGCTGGCAAGCAAGTCGCGGGAGGATCGGCCGTATGACATCAGGTAGGCAGCTTTATCTGGACGTCGCCGCATCAGCTGCGGCGCTGCTGCGCGATCCGGCGGTCGCCGCGTCGTGGGAAACAGACAGCGCGTTGGCCGAATTCCGCGTCAGCGGGCTGACCGCGCACCTGGCCTGGCAGATCACCATCATTCCCCGGCTGCTCGCCGAAAAGCCACCGGACGAGGAACCCGTCGCTCTGTTCGACCACTACACCACCCAGGCGGTGTGGATCGGCGCGCCCCTGGACGACGACCTCAACGTGACCATCCGCCGCCTCAGCGAGGAGATGGCCGCGGACGGTCCGGGCGCGCTGGCGGCCCTGGTCGACGCCGCCATCAGTGAGCTGCGCGACCTGCTGCCAGCCGAGCCTGCAGGGCGGATCGTGAGCCTGGAGTCGATGGTGCTGTCCCTCGACGACTTCCTGACCACCCGCACACTGGAGATCGCCGTGCACTCGGACGACCTGGCGGTAAGTGTGGGCGTGCCGACACCGGAGCTGCCCGCCCCGGCCGCCGACACGGTACTCGCCCTGCTGACCCGTCTCGCGGTGCACAGGCACGGGCCCACGGCCGTCCTGCGTGCGTTCAGCCGCGCCGAGCGTGCCCCCGCCACGATTACGGCGATCTGAGCGACGGGTAACCCGAGGCGGGCCGCCGGATGTCGCCGTGAACCGCGCAGGCGTTCGGCAGGCGTGCCGGCGCCGATCGAATATGGTCGTGCGCCATGCGGAACTCGTTCTGTTCGTACTGCGGCACGAAGTACCAGCCTGATGTGGCGTGGCCGCGGGTATGTGCTGGCTGTGGCGAGACAACGTGGCTCAATCCGCTTCCGGTGGCGGTGGCGTTGCTGCCTGTCGTGGAACCTGACGGCGGACGCGGTCTGGTGGTGGTGCGCCGCGACATCGACCCCGGCCGTGGCGAGCTGGCGCTGCCCGGCGGTTTCATGGAGCTGGACGAGGCCTGGCGCGACGCTGTCGTTCGGGAGCTGAGCGAGGAGACGGGAATTACCGAGCAGGCGGCGGATGTCCGCCTGTTCGACGTGCACAGCGGGAACGACGGCCGGTTCCTGCTGGTGTTCGGCCTCCTGCCGGAACGGCGTTGGGCCGAGCTACCGCCGGTGATCGCGACGAACGAGACGACCGAGTGGCTGGTCGTCACGGAGCCGCGGCAGCTCGTGTTCCCGACCCATACCGACGCGATGGCCTTCTACTTCGCGCGAATCGAGGGGCAGGTGCCGGCCTCCGCCTCCTGAAGCTCGTTCAGGGCCGTCCTGGGCGGGGTCCCGGGGCAGGGATCATTCTGGGACGAGCTGTGCGGCCGGGGGTGTGGTGCTGGCGGTCAGTGTCCGGGCGGTGCGGGCGACACGCCGGCTGATGCGCCAGCCCTCCGTGGTTCGGATGAAGATGTCCTCGTAGCTACCGATCACATCGACCCAGTTCGCCGGATCGTCGGGAGTTACCAGGAGGACGCCGTGGACGTAGGACCGGACGGCCGCCCGGTCCCCGTCGATCCTGATGGCGATGTTCGATATGCGGTGGAACGTCGGGCCCATGTTCTCGTGGGTTCGCGCCATGACCTCGGTGAGCGCGTCGGCGCCGGTGAACTGTCCGAAGGAGCCGTAGTCGGCCTCGACGTCGGGCGTCCAGCAGGTTCGTAACAGTTCCCAGTCTCGTTGGTCGATTCCCGTGGCGTAGCGGATGACCACGTCGCTGATCTGCGCGTGGTCTTCCTGGAAGTTGGACACGGCTACCTTCCTGTCTTTCCCGGAGCGGCAGGCTGTCCCCGGCCGGCGGTGCCGTGGTTGGTCTGCGTCTGGGTGTACGGGCTGGCCTGGTCGGCGGCGTGGCCGGTTCGGGGCTGCAGCAATCTGATGATCATTTCGACGGTGCGTTCCACGGGACGGCTCCGTGCCGTGGCCGCGGACAGGAGGGTACGGGCCAGGATGGCGCCGAGCAGCATGTCGAAGACGTCGTCGGGATCGACGTCCGGGTCGATGCTGCCGGGCGGTGCGGCGCGGAGGATGTCCTGGAACTGTGGCCGCGCGGAGACCCGTAGGTAGAGATCCGGCGGGCGGGGCCGGCTGGACGCCTGGTGGTGGGCGAGGAGACCGGCCGCGGCCGCGCGGGACGCGGGGGCGCTGAAAGCTGCCAGGTAGGCGCGGACGAACCGGCGGATGTCTCGGCGGAGGTCTCCGGTCGGCTGCACGCTCGGCGGGCTGAGCCCGGGGAAGGTCGCTTCTTCGATCAGCTCGATCCGTGACCCCCAGCGACGGTAGATGGCCGAGGCGTGCACGCCGGAGTGTGCCGCGACGGCCTGGATCGTGGTCGCGTCGAAGCCGCGTTCCACGAGGAGCTCGCGGGTCGCCGCCAGCGCGCGCTCGTCGATGCTCGCGTCACGTGGGCGTCCTGGGCGGCGAGCAGGCTCTGCCATGCCCGCGATCGTATGGTCCCGGCGCTACAGCCGGCACCGCTCCCGCGACTTCCAGGACATTATCTCCCGGAAAATTTCAGGACGATGTCTTCTATAACTGGCTGGATGTCACTACAGTCCCGTGACGGGATCGTGTCCTGGTCGCTGACGAGGGAGAGCCGATGAGAGCAGCCGTACTGCGAGAGGGAGCCGTCGAGGCCCGGGTCATCGACGACCCGGTTCCGGGTCCGGGCCAGTTGCTGGTGCGGTCGCTCGCGTGCGGCATCTGCGCGTCAGACATCCACTTCATGGATCACCTGGAAGCGGGCGTCGACGATGACAGCGGGATGTCGACCTACGACCGTGATGTCGACATCGTCATGGGCCACGAGTACTGCGCAGAGGTCGTCGACTACGGCCCCGGAACCGAGCGGCGGATCCCCGTCGGCGCCCGGGTGAGCTCGCTGCCGGTGCTGTCCACGCCCACCGGGCGGAAGATCGTCGGCCAGAATCCGGAGTCACCCGGCGGGTTCGGCGAGTATCTCCTGCTCGACGAGGCCATGACCCGGGTCGCGGTCTCCGAGCTGCCGAACGAGATCGTCTGCATCGCCGACGCGGTCTCGGTCGGCCTGTCGGCCGCGTCCCGAGCGCAGGTGACGACGAAGGAGGTGCCGCTGGTCATCGGCTGCGGGGCGATCGCCCTGTCCGTGATCGCGCAGCTGAAGCGGCTGGGGGTCGGGCCGATCCTGGCGGTGGACTTCGTCGCCTCGCGTCGCGAGACCGCGCTGGCCATGGGAGCGGACGTGGTCATCGACCCCGCCGAGGTGTCCCCGTACCAGGCCTGGCGTGACGTGGCCTACGGGACGCCCGAGGCGATGAGGGAACTGATGGCGGTCGCCGGCCTGCCGGGATGCGTCGTGTTCGAGTGCGTCGGCATTCCCGGCGTCCTGGATTCGATCATCAAGGGCTGTGAGCGCAACACCCGGATCTTCTCGGTGGGAGGGCCGCCGGAAGGCGATCACCTGCACACCCTCACCGCCAAGCGGAAAGGCATCAACATCCAGTTCGGGGGCGGCCCGTCGATGCAGCACTGGGACGAGGCGTTCGCGGCGGTCGGCTCGGGCGACCTCGACGTCACACCGATGCTCGGCCGAACCGTCGGGCTCGACGACGTCGCCGAGGCGCTCAACGCCTCCCGCGACGCCAACGGACCCGTCCGCATCGTCGTCGTCCCTTGAACCACCTCCGCCGGCCAACGGCCGGCGTCGGACCGGCGATGCTCGCTCGTGCCATACACGTTCGAAAGGGCTGTCCTGGATGAGCGAGACCGAGGAACTGCGTGCCGCTGTCGAGACGCTGGCGGCGAAGGTCCGGCTGCTGGAGGACCAGGTCGAGATCATGCAGCTCGTCGCCCAGTACGGACCCGCCGTCGACAGCGGGTCGGCCACCGCCACGGCGGAGCTGTGGACCGAGGACGGTACCTTCGACGCGGTTCCCCACCTGCGGATGCGCGGCCGGGACGCCATTGTCGACATGGTCAACGGCGGCCACCAGAGGCTGATCCAGGGCGGCTGCGGCCACGTCCTGACCGTCCCGCACATCGAGGTCGACGGGGACCAGGCGACCGGCCGAAGCTACGCGCTGAACATCCGCTGGGATGCCGACGCCGACCGGTTCTGGGTGGCCCGCGTCTCCGCGAACACCTGGCGCTGGTCACGCACACCGCAGGGCTGGCGCATCAGCGAGCGGGTCAACGCCAGCCTCGACGGCACCCCCGAACATCGCGCCATGCTTGCCCCACCCCCGCCCGCCGGTGGCGACCGGCCCGTCGGCGGTGACCCGCCGGTCGGCGGTGACCCGCCGGTCGAGCGCCGGCACGCACGCCGTCTGGAGGATCAATGAAGATCGGATTTGTCGGGCCGGGCCGGATGGGCCGGCCGATACTCGACCGGTTGACGGCCGCCGGCCACGACGTCACGGTGCTGGTGCGCCGCCCGGAGGCCAGGCCAGCGGCCGAGGCCGACGGGCTGCGCTGGGCGGCGACCGTGGCGGAGACCGTCCGTGACGCCGACGCGGTGTTCACCGTGGTGCTTCGGGACGACCAGGTCAGACAGGTGTGCCTCGGCCCCGACGGGGCCATCGCCGCGATGCGGCCGGGAGCGACGCTCGTCCAGCACACGACCTCCGACCCCGCGACCGTGCGCCTGCTCGCCGAGCAGGGAGCCGACCGGGGAATACGAGTTCTTGACGCCGCCCTCTCAGGTGGTCCGCACGACATCGCCGCCGGCCGCCTCACCCTGTGGGTGGGCGGCGACGAAACCCTGCTGGACGAGATGCGACCGGTCCTCGGGGCGTACGCATCCCCGATCATGTTCGTGGGAGAGCTGGGCAACGGCCAGCGGGTCAAGCTCGTCAACAACGCGCTGTTCGTCGCGCAGGTCGGCCTCGCGGTCGATGCGGTGCGCCTGGCGGCTTCGCTGGGTATCGAGGAGAAGGCGATCCTGGCGGCCGTCCAGCACGGCAGCGGCGCCAGCCGCGCCCTCACGATCGTCGCCAGCGGCGGGTCGGTCGACGCGGTCCCCGGGCGCATCGGGGACCTCATGCTCAAGGACGTCACCGTGGTCCGCGAGGTCGCACGCAGCACAGGCGCGGACCTCGGGGTCATCGGGACAGTACTGGCCTCCGACGCCGTCGAGACGAAGGTGTTCCGCCAGACCGGTGCACCGGCCCGGACACCATGACCACCAGTACGCCGAGAGCTACCACGACGAGGACACCGTGAAGACTGGATTCATCGGGCTCGGCAGCATGGGGCTGCCGATGGCGCAACGGCTTCAGGCGCAAGGTCACGACCTCACCCTCTACGCCCGGCGGCCGGAGTCGCTGGAACCGTTCGCCGGCACCAGCGTCGCCATCGCGGCCACCCCGGCGGAGATGGGCGCGTTGGTCGACGCAGTCGGCATCTGTGTCTTTGACGCGGCAGGTGTGGAAGAGGTCATGTTCGGACCGGACGGCTTGGCCGGCACCCTCAATCCCGGCGCGGTCGTGCTCGTCCACAGCACGGTGGCACCCGCACAGATCCGTAAGATCGCCGGGCGGGCGGCGACGCACGGCCTACGTGTCCTGGACGCGCCGGTGAGTGGCGGGCAACCACGGGCCCTCACCGGCGAACTGACGATCATGATCGGCGGGGATGCCGACACGCTCGCCGATGTCACCGAGCTGCTCTCGGCGCTGTCCAACCATGTCGTACACCTCGGCGCCGTCGGGGCGGGGTCGTACGCGAAGCTCGTCAACAACACGATGTTCTCCGCGCAGATCGCGCTCGCGGACGACGCGATGAAAGCCGGGGAATCGCTCGGCGTCGACCCCGCGGGCCTCGCAGCGGTCCTGGCGACCAGCAGCTCGGCCTGCGTAGCCTCCGGAGTGCGGTTGCGTGCCCATTCCCTCGCCGGTCTCGCGGACTCGCCCGCGAATCTGACGCTCACCAAAGACGTCACGCTGATGGCCGAGATTCTCGGTGACGCCCCCGGCAGCGGGCTGGTCGAGGTCGCACAGCGTTTCGTCGCCGCCATGCGGTCCAGCTGAATCCGGACGGATACTCGAATGTCGATCACTGCGGGACGGTTGGGTATCGAGCACCAGACCGTCTTCGGGCTGCCGCCGGTGGAGTTCGTGTATCTTGCCGCGGATCTCGGTTGCAGATACATAGCCGCCGTGCTTTCCGGCAACCCGATCAACCCACATGGCTATGCGCCGTTCTCGCTGCGCGACGACGCCGCGCTGCGGCAGCGGACGATCGCGGCGATGCGCGAACGCGAGGTGTCGATCTCCCTTGCCGAAGGGTTCGTCGTCCGTCCCGGGAGCGACATGCGCGGCTACGCCGCGGACCTGGACGTGATGGCCGAACTCGGCATCGCGATGGTCAACACCGTCACCATGGACCCGGACCTCGACCGCAGCCACGACGAGTTCGGGACGCTCGCCGAGATGGCCAGCGAACGCGGGATGCAGACGACGGTCGAGTTCGCGCCCTCGTTGACCATCAAGGATCTTGACTCCGCGCTGGCGGCGGTCCGTCACGTCGCGCGCCCGGACTTCCGGCTACTCATCGACACCATGCACCTGGCGCGGTCCGGGCACACCCCGGCAGACCTGGCCGCGGTCGATCCTGCCCTGATCGCCTACGCGCAGCTCAGCGACAACACGCTCCAGCAGCGCGGCACGGTTTACCGTGAGGACTCGATCAACAGGATGGTGCCAGGCGAGGGTGAGCTCCCCCTACGGGACATCCTCGCCGTACTCCCCCCGGACATCGTGATCGGGCTCGAAGTTCCGATGCTTTCCGCGGCCCAGGCAGGCGAGCCGACCGAAGAACGTGCCCGCCGCTGCGTGCAGGCAGCACGCGACCTCCTGACCGCTGAGGGCGCTGAGGGCGCTGAGGGCGCCGGGGGCGCTGAGGGCGCCGGGGCGCCGCCGACCGCCCACCCACCCACCATCGAAAGGTGACGACAGTTATGACAGACAAATACGGACCGTGGGGCATCATCGCCGGCGGGTCCGACGGAGTCGGCGCCGCGTTCGCGCACGAGATGGCAGCCCGGGGCCTGAACGTCGTCCTGGTCGCCCGGCGGGTTCCCGTCCTGGAGGCGTTCGCCGAGGAAATACGAGCCAAACACGGCGTCGAGGTCCGCACGGTCGCGCTGGACCTCAGCGTGCCAGGCGCCGTCGCATCGCTCGCGGACGCGACCTCCGACCTCGAAATCGGACTGTTCGTCTACAACGCCGGCGGCGACGACACCAGCACCCTCTTCCTCGACAAGGACCTCGACACCCATCTGAAGTTGATCCACCGCAACTGCGACAGCGTCCTCGAAGCCGCCTACCGCTTCGGTGGCCCGATGGTCGCCCGGCGGCGCGGTGGCCTGGTTCTGGTGACCTCCGGCGCGGCCTGGGCCGGTGGCGCGACGCTCGCCACCTACGGTGCCACCAAGGCCTTCGATCTCCTCCTCGCCGAGGCGCTCTGGGCCGAATGGCACACCAGCGGCGTCGACGTCCTCGCTCTCGTGCTCGGCAGGACCGACACCCCGTCCATGCGCCGGGTGTTCGACGCGAAAGGTGAACCCTACGGCGACGCCGCGGACCCGGCCGACGTCGCGAAGCAGGCACTCGACCACCTCACCGACGGGCCCACCTGGATCTTCGGCAGCCAGAACCCCACCGGCGGCTCACCCTTCGGCGCGACAAGCCGCCGCGACGCCGTCCTCGTGATGAGCCGGGGATCATCCACGAGCAGCGCCGGCACAGGGTCCTGACACCACCCTGGGCCCGGGCCTGCCGCTGCCTGTAGCGGCCGGGCGGTCAGAGGAAGCCTGCTGTTCTCGTTCGCGAATGATCGCAAAATAGCCCAGATGACCCGAAATCGTCGACGTCGAATCACGAGCCGGGTTTTGGCTGCTACGGGCAAAGAGTTGGCCGAATGCGCAAAGACCTCCACGGTCCCACCCCCGATGATGTGTCGAGACGGCATCGCCGGTAAATCCAGGAGGGCAGGGGTGACGCTCATGCCCATGGAAGGGTGGAAAATGAATCGTGGGACGCGATTATTCGTCGCTGCTGTCGCATGCTGCATGGCGCTTCTCCTGGAGGCCTGCGGCGGCGGCAGCGATCCCGCCGGGTCCGCGAGGCCCTCGGGTGAGCCGGTGGCGGGCGGCGAAGGGCGGATCCTCACGCTGAGTGATCCGCGCACTCTGGATCCGGCGATCCTCGGCAACGC
>NZ_JALKFY010000839.1:0-19562 GCF_023242985.1 Frankia sp. Mgl5
GGCCCGGAGTACGCGGGCCCGGCTCACCGCCGGATGTCTCCTGACTGGCACGCGGCCAGCTGGCACGGGCGTGCCCGCGGGGTGATCAGTCCCCGAAGGCGGCCTCGACCAGCGCGGCCTGCTCGCGCTCGTGCACCGAGGACGAGCCGCCCGCGGGGGCGGCCGCGGCCCGCCGCGAGACCCGCCGCAGCCGCAGGCCGTTCGGCAGCGACTCGGGCAGGTTCAGCGCCATGTGTGGGTAGGCGCCCTGGTTCGCCGGCTCCTCCTGGACCCAGACGAGGTCGGTGACGTTCGGGTAGCGGCGCAGCAGCGCGGTGAGCTCCGGCCCGGGGGTCGGGTAGAGCTGCTCGACGCGGAGCAGGGCGAACCGCTGCGCGTCGTTGCGCTTCACCCGTGCGGCGGCCAGGTCGTAGTAGACCTTGCCGGCGGACAGGAGCACGCGCTTCACGCTGGCCGGGTCGCTGACCGCCGCGTCGTCGATGATCGGCTGCCAGGAACCGCCGGTGAGCTCCTCGACGGAGGACGCCGCCGCCTTGAGTCGCAGCATCGACTTCGGCGTGAAGACGATCAGCGGCCGGCGCACGGGCGACAACGCCTGCCGGCGCAGCAGGTGGAAGTAGCTGGCCGGGCTGGACGGCGCCGAGACGGTCATGTTGCCGTCCGCGCACAGCGAGAGGAAGCGCTCGATGCGGGCGGAGGAGTGGTCGGGGCCCTGACCCTCGTAGCCGTGCGGGAGCAGCAGCGTCAGCGACGAGCGCTGGCCCCACTTGGCCTCACCGGCCGAGATGAACTCGTCGATGATCGACTGTGCGCCGTTGGCGAAGTCGCCGAACTGCGCCTCCCACAGCACCAGGGTGTCGGAGCGGGCCACCGAGTAGCCGTACTCGAAGCCCATCGCCGCGAACTCGGAGAGCAGCGAGTCGTAGGTGTAGAAGGTGCCCACCTGCGAGTCACCCTCTTCGCGCAGGGTGCGCAGCGGGGTGTGCTCCTCGGCGGTGTAGCGGTCGACCAGCACGGAGTGCCGCTGGCCGAACGTGCCGCGCCGGCTGTCCTGGCCGGTGAGCCGCACCGAGACGCCGTTGAGGAGCAGTGTCCCGAAGGCGATGGTCTCGGCCAGGGCCCAGTCGATGGAGGCGGTCTCGACCATCTGCGCCCGGCGCTCGATCTGCGGGCGCAGGCGCGGGTGCATGACGAACCCGTCCGGCAGGCTGGTCTGGGTGTCGACGACCTTCTTGACCGCCTCGGGCGACACCGCGGTGGTGACCGCGGCGGCCGCGGCCGCTTCCGCCGGTGTGGTCACGATCCGTGGCTGCGGCGTGGGCCGGGTCGTGGTCTCCCGGGTCTCGGCGAACGCCTTCTCCAACTCGGCGCGGTAGCTCTTCATCGCATGCTCGGCTTCGTCGCGGGTGATGTCCCCGCGGCCGATCAGCGCCTCGGTGTAGACCTTGCGCACCGAGCGCTTGGAGGCGATGGTGTCGTACATCAGCGGCTGGGTGAAGGACGGCTCGTCCATCTCGTTGTGGCCGCGGCGCCGGTAGCAGACGAGGTCGATGACGACGTCCTTGTTGAACTCCTGCCGGTAGGCGAAGGCCAGCGTGGCGACCCGGACGCACGCCTCGGGGTCGTCCCCGTTGACGTGGAAGATCGGCGCCTGCACCATTCGCGCCACGTCGGTGGCGTAGACCGAGGAGCGGCTGGACGTCGGCGACGTGGTGAAGCCGACCTGGTTGTTGATGACCACGTGCACGGTGCCGCCGGTGCGGTAGCCGCGCAGCTGGGAGAGGTTCAGCGTCTCGGCGACCACACCCTGGCCGGCGAACGCGGCGTCACCGTGGATCAGCACCGGCAGGACGGTGTAGCCGCTGAAGCCCTTGTCCAGCACGTCCTGCTTGGCGCGGGCCACTCCCTCGAGCACCGCGTCGACGGCTTCGAGGTGGGACGGGTTCGCCACCACCGACACGGGGACGGTGCGGCCGTCCTGGTCGGTGTAGACGCCGTCGGCACCCAGGTGGTACTTCACGTCTCCCGAGCCGTGGGCGGTCTGCGGGTCGACGTAGCCCTCGAACTCGTCGAAGATCTGCCGGTAGGACTTGCCGACGATGTTCGCCAGCACGTTGAGCCGCCCGCGGTGGGCCATGCCGATGACGACCTCGTCCATGGCGGCCTCGGCCGCCCGGCTGAGGACCTCGTCGAGCAGCGGGATCGTCGACTCGGCGCCCTCGAGGGAGAACCGGCGCTGGCCGACGTACTTCGTCTGCAGGAAGGATTCGAACGCCTCGGCGGCGCCGAGGCGCTCCAGCACGTAGAGCTGCTCGGCCGGGTCGGGCCGCTCGGCCGAGCGCTCGACCCGGGCCTGGATCCAGGTGCGCTCCGCGGGCTCCTGGATGTGCATGTACTCGATGCCGACGCGGCGGCAGTACGAGTCGCGCAGCACGCCGAGCACGTCACGCAGCGACATCGTGCGCTGGCCGGCGAACCCGCCGACGGGGAACTCCCGGTCGAGGTCCCACAGGGTCAGCCCGTGCCCGATGATGTCGAGGTCGGGGTGGCTGCGGATGGCGAACTCGAGCGGGTTCGTGTCGGCCATCAGGTGCCCGCGCACCCGGTAGGCGTGGATGAGCTCGAGCACCCGCGCGCCGTGGTCGAGGTCGCCCTCGTGGTGCGCGGAGATGTCGGGCAGCCAGCGCACCGGGACGTAGGGCACGCGCAGCGAGTGGAAGATCTCGTCGTAGAACCCGTCGGCGCCGAGTAGCAGCTCGTGAATGCGCCGCAGGTACTCTCCGGACTGCGCGCCCTGGATGATCCGGTGGTCGTACGTGCTGGTCAGAGTCATGATCTTGGAGATGGCGAGCTTCGACAGGGTCTGCTGCGACGCGCCCTGGAACTCGGCCGGGTACTCCATGGCCCCGACGCCGATGATCGTGCCCTGGCCCTCCATGAGCCGCGGGACGGAGTGCACCGTCCCGATGCCGCCGGGGTTGGTCAGGCTGATCGTGACGCCGGCGAAGTCGTCCATCGTCAGCTTGTTCGTCCGTGCACGGCGGACGAGATCCTCGTACGCCAGCCAGAACTGGCTGAAGTCGAGCGTCTCGGCCTTCTTCACGGCGGCGACGACGAGCTGGCGGCCCTTGGACGTCACCAGGTCGATGGCGAGACCAAGGTTGACGTGCTCGGGCTGCACCAGGGTGGGCTTGCCGCCGACCTCGGCGTACGAAGCATTCATCGCCGGGTGGTCGACCAGCGCCTTGACCATGGCGTAGCCGATGACATGGGTGAAGGAGATCTTGCCGCCGCTGGACCGGGCGAGATGCCGGTTGATGACGATCCGGTTGTCGGCCAGCAGCTTCGCCGGCACGGCGCGCACGGAGGTCGCCGTCGGGATGTGCAGCGAGGTCTCCATGTTCGAGACCACCCGGGCGGACGCGCCGCGCAGCGGGGTCTGGGCCCCGGCTGCGGCGGGCCTCGCCACCGCCGGCTTCGCCACGGGCGCAGCAGCCGGCGCCGTGGCCTGCGCCGGAGTCGCCGCGGCGGGCGCCCCCGGTGCCGGGGAGGGCGCGGAGGGCACGGGCGGGCGCGGTGAACCGGGGTCGGTGGCGGCGGCCGCCTGTCCGTCGCCGGCGACCGGTGCGCCCGCCACATGCGGGGCGGACGGGTTCGCGGGACGGTAGTCGGAGAGGAACTCACGCCATTCGGCGGAGACGCTCTCCGGGTCCTCGAGATACTGCTGGTAGATCTCGAAGACCAACCACTCGTTGGGGCCGAAGTCAGGTTCTGACGCGGGTACCGTCGGTGCTGTCACGGGGCCAATCGCCTCTATCCACGGTGTACATCTCTGCCTGTTCACAGGCCCTTCGCTACCGTCTGCTCAGGTTACCCGCTGTGGACGGACCCGCTTGAGGTGCCCTGCCGGACGTCACATCACAATTGACACCATTTGGCCGGGTCGATCGGTCGGCCGGCGTTCTCGCCGTGCCGCCCGTCGGCCGTTGGGTGGCTTTCCCTGACACCAGAGGCAATGGTCAGGCCACGGACCCGGTTCGCGTCGGCCGTCCGGTGCAGAGTGCGAGGTCTTGTGACGCCCGTCCGGAGCTCCCGGTGCCAGGCTCGCGCCCGACGTTCACCGGCCGATCGGGAGGCCCGGCGCCGTCGCTCTGGGTGACTGCCTGCCGGAGGGTGGCGGGCGGGGGAGTGAGCACGTCAGGGGAGCCGTCAGAGGGGTGGAAAGCCGAGTGGTCGATCACGAGGAGTCATCTGCCGGCCGGGTCCGTCCAAGCGGCAAGATCCGCCTCGGGGTGGACGTCGGCGGCACCTTCACCGACCTGGTCGCCGTCGACCCGGACGGCGCGGTGCGGTTCGCCAAGGTTCCCTCGGTGCCCGCCGACCCGTCCGACGGAGTGCTCGCCGCCCTCACCGCCGCGGGGCTGGACGGACCACTCGTGGGCACGTTCGCCCACGGCACCACCGTCGCCACGAACGCGCTGCTGGAGCGGGCCGGTGCCCGCACGGCCCTGGTGACCACCCGCGGGTTCCGGGACGTGATCGAGATCGGCCGGCAGAACCGGCCGTCGCTCTACGACCTGACCCTCGACCGGCCGCCCGCCCTCGTCCCGCGCGAGCTGCGCTTCACCGTGGCGGAACGGTGCGGCCCGCACGGGGTGCTCGAGCCGCTGCGGGCCGCCGAGGTGGACCGGGTCGTCGAGGAGGTCGCGGCCGTCCCCGGCCTCGACGCGGTCGCCGTGTGCCTGCTGTTCTCCTTCGCGCACCCCGACCACGAACGCACCGTCGCGGCCGCCCTGCGCGCCCGGCTGCCCGGGGTCACGGTGGTGGCCTCCAGCGAGGTCCTGCCGGTCTTCCGCGAGTACGAACGGTTCACCACGGCCGTCGCCGACGCCTACCTGACCCCGCGGCTGTCGTCCTATCTGCGGGCGCTCGAGCGGCGCTGCGCCGCCCGGGACGTCACCGTCCCGATGATCATGCAGTCCTCGGGCGGGGTCACCGAGCTGGCCGAGGCGGCCGGCCACGCCGCCCGCTGCGTGCTCTCCGGGCCGGCCGGGGGAGTGGTCGGCGCCGCGTACGTGGCCGGCCTGTCCGGCGTGCGCGACCTGCTGACCTTCGACATGGGCGGCACCTCCACCGACGTGGCGCCGGTCCTCGACGGCCGCGCGCTGACCACCTCCGAGTCGGTGCTCGCCGGGGTACCGATCGTGCTGCCCACCGTGGACGTCCACTCGGTCAGCGCCGGCGGCGGGTCGATCGCCTGGGTCGACGCCGGCGGCGCGCTGCGCGTCGGCCCGCGCTCCGCCGGCGCGGACCCGGGACCAGCCTGCTACGGCCGCGGCGGCACGCGGCCCACGGTGACCGACGCCGACCTCTGCCTCGGCTACCTCGCCGACGGCGCCGGGCTCGGCGGCGAGGTCACCCTCTCGCGGACGGCGGCCGAGGCCGCGCTGGCCGCGCTGGGCGCCCCCCTCGGGCTCTCACCGGTCGAGACCGCCGCCGGGGTGGTGGCGGTCGCGGACGCCGAGATGACCCGTGCCCTGCGCGTCGTCTCCGTTGAGCGCGGGCTCGACCCGCGCGAGCTCGTGCTGGTCGCCTTCGGTGGAGCCGGCGGGACGCATGCCTGCGCGCTCGCCGAGGAGCTCGGGATGACCCGGGTCCTCGTCCCGCTCGCGGCCGGCGTCCTCTCCGCGCTGGGCCTGGCGATCGGCGACGTCCGGCGCGACTACGCCCGCCCGCTGATCGGCCGTCTGGGCGAGGTCGACCTGGCGGCCGCGTTCGCCGACCTCGTCGCGAGCGCTGACCTCGTCGCGGGCGCCGGCCTCGCTGCAGGCGCCGGCCTGGCCGGGGGCCACGATTCCGCGGGCGCGGTCGTGCTCCAACACCGGCTGGACTGCCGCTACGTGGGGCAGTCCCACGAGCTGACCATCGACGTGGCGGAGCCCGGGGGCGGCGGCGGCGAGGCCGCGGGCGGCAGCGGCGCGGCGGGCGGCTGGGCGGCGGGGGCCGGCGGGCTCGTCGACGCCGTCCGTGCCGCCTTCGAGGCCGAGCACCTGCGCCGCTACGGGCACATCGCGGCGGGCCGCGAGATCGAGACGGTGGCCGTCCGTCTGGTGGTGACCGTGCCCGGGCCCAGACCGAGGCCGGTCGCCCCGCGCCCCGATCCCACGGCGCGCCGCGGCCGGCGCCGGGCCTGGACGGACGGCGCGTGGCACGAGGTCGACGTGATCCCCCGGGCAGCCCTCGGACCGGGAGACACGGTGACCGGCCCGGCCGTCGTGGAGTTCGCCGAGGCGACCTGCCTGCTCCGCCGTGGTTGGACCGGCGTCGTGGACGACATCGGGACGATCGTCCTCACCCACACGACGCCGTCCGCCGTCTGACGGGAGCCGGCGGAGGCGGGCGCGGGATTATTTGACGGGTACCCAGTGAACGGGAACAGGGTCGCGGTGCGGGTCGTTGGGATGGACAGCGCCGGTCCGTATCATGGCCCCCGGACCCAAATTGAGTCGCTACGTGCGACATCGCGCCGCGAGGCGACCTGGCGGGCCGGCGCCCTACACGTTGCGCCCCGCCCTCTTCCCAGAGGGCGGGGCGTCGTCGTATCCGGGGTTTTCGGGGCCCGCGGGCTCAGGTGGTCTGGCGGAAGTGGTCCCATCCGGTGCCCTGCCGGTAGTCGAGCCCGCCGACGAGCACCCCGTGACCCGCGTCGCGGTCATCAGGCCGGGTCCCGTCCGGGCCCACATGGGTGGGGGCGGCCGAACCCGAGGGCGCATCGGCGGGGACGGCCAGCACCCGTCCGATGACGACGCAGCCGGCCGGGAGCAGGGCGGTAGGAGCAAGGCAGGCGACCAGCGCGTGGTCGTCACCTCCAGTGAGAACCCAGGTCAGCGGATCGGCGCCCAGCACCGCGGCGGCGTCCCGGATCGGTCCGGGCACCGGCAGCGCCGTGGGGTCGATGTCGATCCACACGGCGGAGGCCGCCGCGACATGGCCGAGATCGGCGAGGAGACCGTCCGACACGTCGCACATCGCGTGCGCCCCCGCCGCCGCGAGCAGCGGGCCGAGCGCGTAGGGCGGGTGGGGCCGCCGGTGCGCGTCCACAACCTCGGCGTGCTCCCGCAGGATCTCGGGGGGGAGCTCGGTGGCGCGCAGGAGGCCGAGGCCGGCCTCGGCCCATCCGATCCGTCCCGCCAACACCACCCGGTCGCCGGGGCGGGCGCCGTCCCGGCGGATCGGGGCTCGTCCGGCGAGGTCGCCGAGCGCGGTGATCCCCAGCACGATCCCGGCGGCCGAGCTGACGTCGCCGCCGGCCACGGACGCGCCGACCAGCGCGCACTCGTCACGCAGGCCGTCGGCGAGCTGCTCGGCCCAGGCGACGGGCAGCTCGCCGGGCGCGGCGAAACCCACCACCAGGGCGGTCGGGCGCGCGCCCATGGCGGCGACGTCGGCGAGGTTCTGCGCCGCCGCCTTGCGCCCTGTGTCGTACGCGGAGGACCAGTCGCGCCGGAAATGCCGGCCCTCGACGAGCAGGTCGGTCGTGACGACCACCCGTCCATCGGGAGCGGCCACCACCGCCGCGTCGTCACCGGGCCCGAGCAGGACGTCCGCCCCGACGGGGAGTCGTCGGGTGATCGCCCGGATCAGCCCGAACTCACCGGTCTCCGCCACCGTCGGCCCGCTGCCGGTGCTGCCGGTGTCGGTGGTGTTGTCGGTGCTGCCGGTGTCGGTGGTGTTGTCGGTGCTTTCGGTGTCCGGCTGGCCGCGTGTGCTCATTGTGAGCCACGGTAGTCGGCGGGTACTCGTCTCCGGTGCGTGTCCGGACGCTGGCTGACGTTTTCCACCGGACCCGGATCGGGGCCGTCGGGCCCCGCCCGCGTGACGAACAGCAGCCGCCGGATACCGGCGCGTGCCCGTCTGGTACCCCTTCCGTGGGCTCCTCCCCGGGTGACGCGCGGCGCTGAGCTGGAGCTGAGCGAGGGCTGGACCGCGACTGCAACATCCAGGACATCTCGGCGTCATGTCGCGCTGCGACTCTGACGCGCGTGCAGCGCCCCCACCGCCACCGTCTGCGACCGGCCCTTACCGAGGCCGCCGTCGCCGTCCGGTCGTCCGCTGTCCCGTCCGCCGGTGCGCCCTCCGATCCGGAGCGCCGAGCGACGACCAGGACGATTCCGGCTCACGCCGGTCGCCGGCACGGGTAGAACGCGAGTGGCCCTGCAACCCGGACGAGGAAAGATCGAGGGCCGGCACTATCTGCCCTCCACCCCCGAGACAATCAGCTGGGGTGCCCTCCCGACCGCGCGGACGCGGCCGGTCCTCAGCATCGACCCCGGCACGACCGTCACCATCGACACCGTCAGCCAGGAAGGGATCCTCGAGGACCAGGGGCGGGACCCGGACACGTTCTTCCGCGGTTTCGGCGTGGCGCCGTCCGAGGTGCTCGAGGACGCGCGGGCGATCGCCGCGTCCGGGATACCGCACCGCTTCGGCCGCGACGGCGCGCACATCGTGACGGGCCCGGTGTACGTCCGGGGCGCCGAACCCGGCGACGTGCTGCGGATCGACGTCATCTCACTGCACCCGCGCGCCCGCTACGGCGTGATCTCCACCCGGCACGGCGCCGGCCTGCTCGCCGGCGAGTTTCCCGAGACCCCGGCACCCGACCTCGACGCCGACGCCCGGCGCTGGCAGGCATATCGGACGGCCACGTCCTTCTGCGCGGTCGAACGCCGCCGCGGCCGGCTCTTCGGATCCATGCCGAGCGGCCGCGACACCCGGATCCGCTTTCCGCTCAACCCGTCGCTGGGCATCATGGCCGTCGCCGCGGACGTCCCCGACGGCCCGGTCGCCTCCGATTCGGTGGGCCGGCACGGCGGCGCGCTGGACTGCCGTGATCTCGGCCCGGGCTCACATCTCTACCTGCCGATCCAGGCACCGGGCGCGCTCTTCGCCGTGGGTGACCCCCACTACGCCATCGGCGACGGCATGATCGGCGCGACCGCGCTGGAAGGTCCGCTGCGAGCCACCCTCCGCCTGGTGACCCTGCGGGACGCGGCGGCCCGGGTCGCCCTCGGCTCACTGCGGGAGCCGTTCATCGAGACCGACGAGCTGTGGATAACGTCGGGATTCGACCCCGATCCGCGGGAGGCCCTGCGCCGGGCGGCCCGCGCAGCGGTGATGTTCCTCGAGACGAAGGTCGGGCTGGACCGGGCGGCCGCGGTCGCTTACCTGTCCTCGGCGGCGGACTTCGGGGTCGGCCGGCTGGCGGGCGGCCCGGAATCCGGGTACTGCCGCATCCGGCGCGCGGACTTCAGCGAGCCCACACCGGTGAAGGCCCGACTGCCCCGAGCCGGTTTCGCCCGCATCGTCGGCGGCACGGACGGCGACACCGACCGCGACCATGACACCGACCATGACCATGACCGTGATGCCGGCCGCGGCGGTGACGGTGACGGTGACCATGGTGCTGGCCGGGATCGCGGTGGTGACGGTGACCTTGACGTCGACCGTGGTCATGGCGGTGGTGGTGACCATGGCGGTGGTGGTGACCATGGCGGTGACGAGGCCCGCGTCCCGGAGCAGGACCACGTTTCTGACCGGGACCGTGCCCCGGAGGTGAACCGTGCCCCTGAGCGGGACCGCGACCAGGAGCGGGACCGCATGCGCGACGCCCCGCCGCCCCAGCCTCTGGAAACCACCACCGACGACGGGGCCGCCTCCGCCACCCGGGGCCCGGCCGCCTGACCGGAGAGGCCTCCCAATACAAGCGTGGCGGGTGAGTGAGCGTATGGACTCATTCACCCGCCACACATTTATCAAGGGTGGGTTAGTTAGGCGTCGTCTAGGCCTTCTTGGTCGGAGAGGGGGATGGGGCGCCAGCGCTGGCGACGTTCGTCGGGGTCGGAGTGGACGGAGGGCACGCCGCCGACCGGGGGAAACGAGCCCGTCATGATGCCGTTCTGCGGGACGTTCGGGAGGCCGGTCGCCCCGTCCGGTGCGACTGGCCCGAATGCTCCGGCCGCCGCGCTGGTCCCGCCAGCCGCCGTGGTCCCGCTGGGCGGCATGCTGCGGCTGGACGGTGTGGTGTCGCCGGGTGCCGGGGTCCCACCGGGCGGCATGCTGCCGTTGGGGGATGGCATCGCGTTGGGCGGTGCTGATCCACCGGGGGTTGCCGTCCAGTCGATGCGTGTCAGATCGTCGAGGGGCTCCGGTGCGCTGGAGCGCGCCGGTCCGCCGGCCTGGGGTGAGCTCGAGGGAGTCCTCCCGTCGGGGGAGGCGGCATCGCCAGGCAGTGACGGTGCGTTGGGCGAGAGCGACATGCCCGGCCAGGAGTCCGGACCCGGGTAGATGTGCGGGACGCCCGGGAACCCGTTCGGGGCGGTCCCGACCGATGCCCAGCCGGTCGGTGACCCGCCGGAGGTGGGCCATCCCGCGGTCGCCGAGCTCGGCGTGGCCGCGTTCGCCGGTGGGGTGTCCGGGGTCTGGGTGCTCGGAGTCGGGTCTCCGGCCGGCCGTGATCCGGGGGTCTGTGGTTCCGAGGCCGCCGCAGCGGCGGCCTGGCCCGAGCCAGGTGTGCCGCTCAGCCGGGGTGCCCCGGTCGCGCCGGGTGCCCCGGACGGGCCGGGTGCCGCGATTGGGCCGGACGGGCTGGTCGAGCCGGCCGGGGCCGGGGCCGGGGGCGGGGGCGCGGTGCCGGGCAGGGCCGAGGCGGTCCGAGGGTCCCAGGAAGCTCCCGCGGCCCCGGGATCGAGGTCCGGGTCGGTGGCCCCGTGGCCCGTGATGCCCGGGCCCACGAGTCCGGAGCCGTAGGTGCCCCGGCCCACGACACCCAGCCCGAGGACGCTGAGGCCCGCGTCGCCGACGTCCGTGTTGCCGCGGTCCGCGTTGCCGGTGCCCCCTGATCCAGGGCCGGTGGCGCCGATGCCTGCCTCGCCCAGGCCAGCGGTGCCGGTGCCCGCGCCGATGCCCCCGCCCGGCTGGGCGGTGCCCGAGCTGCCCGCGTCCCGACCCGAGGGCTCCGCCGGTGTGGCGGTCGAGCGTGCGTAGCCGTGGAAACCCGTCGCTGAGGGGTCGCTCTGGGGGGCTGGCCCCGAGCCCGGACCGAACGCGGCCGGGCTGGCCGGCGCCGACGGCGGCACGGACGCCGGCAGCGGTACGGATGCCGGCGCGGCCGCGGGCGCCGCCGGCGGCGGTACGGGGCTCGCGTAGGCGGGGGCGGCGAGGAGCTGGGTCACCAGCATCGCCGGGTCCGGCTGATCGAAGGCCGGCGGCGCGAGCGCCACCGGGATGGTGGGGGCGATGCCGGCCGCGGCGAGCCGGGGCCACAGCGGGGCGAGCGCCGCCTCCGGGTCGATCTCGAACTCCGAGCGGCGGACCCGCCAGATGCGCCAGCCGACCCGGCGCAGCTCGCGTTCGCGGGTCAGGTCCCGCTCGACGTCCTCGGTGGAGCGGGTCGCGTCGCCGTCGCATTCGACGGCGAGCCGGGCGCGGCCGCCGGAGACCACGAGGTCGAACCGCCGGCCGTTGATCTCGACCTGCGGGGTGACGTGGTATCCGCGTGAGCTCAGCGCCAGGAACACCCGCTGCTCGAAGAGCGAGTCGAACCTGGGGTGCGGCAGCACCGGGCTCACCTCGGACGGCGAGAGCGGGGTCGCCATGATCGCCATCGGCGCCGACACCGAGTGTGCGAGGACGTAGCTGAGGTAGCTGTGCCGCAGGTCGCCCGGGTCCAGGTCGGCGGTGGAGACCGAGTGGAACAGCCAGACCTGGTCCCGGGCCCGGGACGCGGCGACGTTGAACCTGCGCTGGTACTCCAGCCTGGTCAGTGAGGTGGTGGACGTGCCTGGCGCGATCACGAGCGACAGGAAGACCACGTCCCGCTCGTCACCCTGGAAGTCCGGAGGCGAGCCCACCCGCAGGTGGCGCCGCAGCTGCTCGGCCGCGGACATCCGGGCGGACAGCTCCGAGCGGATCAGCTCCGCCTGCGCGGTGCCCTGCAGCACGACGATGCCGAAGCTCAGCCCCCGGTAGCGCGGGTCCTCGGCGCAGTTGAGCACCTGGGTGACCAGCGCCTCGGCCTCGATCGGGTTGCGCGGGCCGGCCGGGGTCGAGGTGGTGTAGGCGTGCGGCACGAACTGCGCGCGCAGTGGGGCGAGGCGGTCCGCGCCGAACTGCCGCAGCGGGACAAGCGGGGCGTCCCGGTAGAACATCGCCGACGACCACTCGATGATCTCCGGCATGCACCGGAAGTGCTCGCGCAGCCGGACGACGTCCCCGAACCGGGTCCGCAGCAGCGAGAACAGGCTGGACCGCGGCGTGAAGCCCACCCGAAGCCAGCTCGGGACGTCTGGCAGGAGGGTGTCGAGCCTGGTGAAGACGGGTTCGAGCTCCTCGACGGAGGCGTCCGGCGGGGTGCACTGCCGGTCGTCCCCGACGACGATCACCCGGGGGGCCAGCCACAGCAGGAAGAGGCTGTCCAGGCCGGCCTGGCTGCCTTCGTCCACGATGACGACGTCGAAGCTGTCGCGTACCGCGGGGATGGTCGACAGGACCTCGCTGATCGGCATCACCCAGGCCGGGACGGCGGTCTGCGCGATGCGCATGGCCTCCCGGGCCGCCTGCCGGTAGCGCTCGGCGTGGCGTCCGGTGAACCGGCCGCCGGCGGCCATGGCGTCGGCGTAGGCGCGCAGGGCGGCGGACTGCTCGGTGCCCATCCGCTCCAGGCAGTGCTTCCAGGCCAGGGCGCCGGCCAGCTCGGCGGTGGCGGAGGCGACCAGCTCGTCGGCGGCGTCCAGGTCGGCGTCGAGGTCGGTCTGGTCGACGGCGCGGACGCGGGCCAGCCAGGTCGCGGCGACGGCGTGCGACCAGGCCCGGCCGAACGACTCCATCCGCTCCGGCCCGACGCCGTTGAGGCCGACCCCCGTCATGCCGAATCCGCCCGTACCGAATCCGCCCCCGCCGAATCCGTTCGCCGCGAAACCGCCTGCCGAGAAGGCGCCCGCGGCGAATCCGTTCGGGCTGTTCCAGCCGCCTGCGCCGCCCGCCGCGGAGCCGTGGCCGCCCCATTCCGGGTTCGGGGTTCCCGCGGTGAGGTTGCCCAGCGCGAGCAGGTCGGCGAGCAGGGGATGTGCCTCCCGGACACGTCCGAGCAGCTCGGCGCGACGGCGGGCCCGCGCGCGGCCGTTGAGCGCGCCCGCCGTCGCCTCCAGGGCCGCCACGTACTCGGCGGGGTCGCGCGCCTCGACCGCGATCGCGAGCAGTGCCAGCTCCGGGACGGCGTCGGGCTGGCCGGCCGCCGCGACGAGGTCGTCGGTGAGGTCCCGCAGCTGGGTACCGGCGACCGTGGCGGACTGCCGCAGCCGATGGGCGTTCACGGCGGCGCCGACGTCCGCGCAGGACGTGGGCGAGTCGAGCGTGATCGTCTCCACGCCGAGCGCGTCGAGCAGCGCCGCGAGCCGGTCGCGTGCGGCGACGGCGACGTCGATGGCCCGTGCGGCGTCCTGGGCCTCGGTGAGCCGGGCCAGGCGCACCTCCAGCTCGACGGCGGGATCGGGGGCGACGCCCAGCAGCGACCACGCCCGGGTGGCGGCCTCGAGGGCCACCTCGGCCCGCAGCCGGCACAGGGCCAGATCGAGCAGCTCGGGGGAGCGGGGCGTGACGCCGTCGACGGTGGTGCCATCGAGGAACAGACCGGCGTCCTTCTGTGCCTTTGACCGGAACAGTCGGCGCAGCGAGCCGCCGGCCTCCATGTGCTCGCGCAGCGCCAGCGCGGACGACAGCAGCCCGGTCAGGTCGCTGCCCGGACCCTCGCCGCGGGTGGGGAGCTCGACCCGGTGCAGGCCGAGCTCGACCACCGCCTGGCTGGCCTCCGCGATCGCGGGTGCCGCGGCGGCGACCTTCGTCCACAGGACGGCGGCCCGCCCGGCGAAGGCGTCGGCGAGGGCGTCCTCGACCCACTGCTGGCGGACGGCCCGCCGGCCGACGGCATCGAGGGCACGCCGCACGTCGTCGGCGCCGGCCGCCATCCGTTCCGCCGCCTCGCCGCCGGCCCGGGCGAGCGCGTCGGCGATCACGGGCGCCATGAGCACGGCCTGCCGGCTCAGGGCGTCCTCAGCGGCCTTCGCGGCTGTCAGCGCGACCCGCTCGATGTGCGCGAGGACGGACAGTTCGGAGCGGGTGGGCAGCTCGCCGAGCTCCGGCGGGAGGCCGAACGCCCGCTGCTCGCGCAGGGCGGACAGCGCCAGCGCGGAGGTGATCGGGGAGGGCACGGTCGGCGGGTCCGAAGGCCCGCCGCCGGATCCGAGCAGCCCGGTCGATCCGCCGGCCGGTCCGAAGCCCTCCGCCTGTCCCGAGCGGTCTGCCCGTCCTGAGCCGTTCACCGGCCGTGAGCCGTCCGTCGGCGTCGGCTCCTCGGCCGGCGTGGATTCGCCACCCGCGGTAGCCGACCCGTTGGGCGCGCCGGGCCCGCCCGCGGCCTCCGAGGCGCCGTCGACCGCCTGGCCCGGCCGGGCGGTCTCACCGGACTGTGCGGCCCGGTTGGACTGTTCGGCCTGGCCGGGTTGCACGGTCTGGCCGGGCGGGGTGCGCTGGCCCGGCGGGGCCAGGCGCGCCGCCGGGCCGAGCACGAGCGGCGAGGTGGGCGGCGCGGCGGACGTGTCGCCGAACCCGGCGAACCCGCCCTGCCGGGAGGACGCCGCGTCGGCGGCGGCGCGGCCGGGTGGGGTGGCGTCCGGCGTGGTCAGCAGCTGCCAGAGCTCGGCGGCCTCCGCGTCGGTGATCGGTGGACGCGGCCAGCCGCCGCCCTCCGGCCCCGGCACGGGCACCGGGATCCAGCCGTGCTCGGCGGCCTCGTCCCGCAGTCGGGCGGCGATCTCCGCCCGGGTGCCCGACCAGCCCGGCCCGACCTCGTAGGTGCCGTGGCGGCGCCACTCCGCCGCTCGCCGGGCCGCGACCGCGGTCGAGATCCGGTCGCGTTCCGCGACAGCGGAATCCCGGCGTGAGCGCGCCGTCCGGATCCGCTCGTCCTGCGACCCGGCGTCGTAGACGGCCTTCTGCGCGGCCAGCGCGCTCACGCTGGTGGCGAGCTCGCCCGCGCCGCTCTCGGCACTGTCGGTGAGCGAGACGCACAACCGGCGCAGCTCGGGCGGGAGCTTCTCCTGCAGCACCCGCAGGGCCTGGCCCTTCTGACTGGTCACCAGGACCCGGCGGCCCTCGGCCAGCAGCGCGCTGATCAGGTTCGCGATGGTGTGCGTCTTGCCGGTGCCCGGCGGGCCCTCCACGACGACGCCGTTGTCCATACGCAGCCGCCGCATGACCCGCGCCTGCTCAGGGCTGATCGGCAGCGGCGAGAGCCACTCCTCGGCCTCCGCGGGACGTCCGGACTCCGCCGGTTCGCGGTGCCGCCCGGCGCCACGCTCACCCGGGGCCGCGGTGATCGCGCGCGGGCCCGGTCCGGCGCCCGGGTCGGGGTCGGGGCCGTCGCGGGAGGCGAGCCACGCCAGCCGTTCGGAGGTGTCCAGGGTCTCGACGAGCTGGGCCAGGCCCAGCGGCGGACGGCCGTCGCCGCGCAGCGTGTCCAGCATCTGCTCGTAGTAGTTGAGCAGCGCGGCGTGCCCGCGCGAGCGTAGGACGAGCGCCGGCGCGAGCGTTACGGCGGCGCTCGGCCCGGCCGGGCCAGGCGGCGGCCAGCCCGGACGGTAGCCGGCGGTCGTCCCGTCGACGGCGAGGGTGAGCCAGTCCCGCAGCAGGCGCTCGTCGTCGGCGCCCAGCGGGGCGGCGTCCCGGGAGCGCAGGCGCTCGTGCAGCGCGTTGGTCCGCTCGGGCCGGAACGCGGGTACGCCGTCGAGGAACGCGCTGTCCTCGAGCCGGGTGGACGTGCCTCCCGGCACCCGCAGCCGGACGGCGGACGTCATCGGGTCGACCTCGACCACCAGCCGGGTGACCAGCAGGTGCCGGCGGACGGGGCGCGGCAGCCACCAGGTGAGCAGGCCGGTGGCGAGTACCAGCTCCAGGGTGTCGCCCTCCTGGGCCAGCCGCTGCGCCACTCCGTACAGCGTGGTGTGCAGGTGACGCCGGTCGGCGTCGGCCCGCGCCCGGGCACTCCACACATGCCAGGCCCGCGCCCACTCCGTGAAGGCGGCCTGGACGTCGGCGGGTACCTGCTCGGCCTCGTCCTCGATGCCGTCCTCGATGCCGGCCTCGGCGCTGGCAGCCCCGGAGCTGCCGGCCTCGCCGTCGGTCGGCTGGTCGTCGGTCGGCTGGCTGGCGGTCGGCCGGTCGCCGTCTTCGTGGCCGCGGGTCTCGTTGTCGTCCGACCCGCGGCCGGCCGCGTCGTGGCCGTCGGTTCCCTTACCGTCGGTTTCGTTGCTGCCGGCCTCGCCGGGGCCCGTCCCGGTCCGCGGCTCGCCGTGGCCGGGCTCGCCCGGAGCGGCGGTGTGCCCGGTCCCGTCGGGGCTGACGCCGTTGCGGCTGACGCCGTTCGGGCCGACCCCGTTGTGAGCAGACCCGTTGTGACCAGACCCGTTGGAACTGATGCCGTTCGGGCTGATTCCGGTGAACTTGATGCCGTTGAAGCCGGCCCCCTTGGGGCTGGCGCCGTTCGATCTGATCCCGTTGGGGCTGGTGCCGTTGGGGCTGCCACCGTCTGTCGTGCCTGGCACGACGACGCCGTTGCTGGTACCGGCTCCGTTGCGGGTCGGGCTGTTCGCGGGCGGCCCGTCGCCGGGGGCCTTCCCGTTCGTCTCGGTGGCACCGTTCGTCTCGGCTGCACCGCTCGTCTCGGCTGCACCGCGCGGTTCGCTGTCACCCGCACCGCCCTCGGCCGGCTCGGTGGCCGGCGCCTGCGCGCCGTCGCTGCCGGCGCCGGCTGATCCGTCCGGTGCCGGTGCCGGTGCCGGTGGCTGCTGCGGCTGCGGTGGTAGGGCGAGAGGCGGGGGCGCGGGCTTGGCGGGCGCCGGAGTCGGGCGGGGCGGGGGGGCGTAGACGAGTACCGGCGTGGCGGTCAGATCGATGTCGGCGGGTGGCACCGGGCCGTGCAGGACGATTCCCGGGTTGGGCAGGCCCGCGGCGAGGTCGCCGCCACGCACCGGCAGCCGCACCCGTCCGCGCAGGATCTCGGGCAGCGGTGGGGCCGGCGGCAGCAGCGCCGCGGCGGGTGCCTCGAGGAGCACCTCACCGGCGCCCGCGTGCTCGAACAGGGACAGGCCGGCGGGGAGGTCGGCGAGCCAGATCACCAGCGGGTTGTCGTCGACGTCGACGACCTGTTCGGACTGGGAGACGGCCACCTCGTGCAGGAACCGGACGAGCCGGTGGCAACGGTCGCTCAGCGCTGCGTTCCGCTCGCGCAAGGTGGCAGCGCGCTGCTCGGCGTCCGCGGCGGCGGTTGCCCTGGCCTCCGCCTCGGCGGCGGCGCTGACCGCCCTGGCTGCTGCGTCCGCGTCGGTGGGTGCCCCCGGGCCCGTGGGCGCGCCGGCGTTCGGATCACCCGCGGCCAGGCCACCGCCGGTGGCGTCGCTGGGCACCGTGCCGCGGGTGCCGGCCGCGGCCGCGTCCGCAACGGCGGCAGCGGCGCGGGCGGTGCTCCGGGCCGCGGCCCGGGCCGCGCGGGTCATGCCGCCGTCCGTGGTCATGCTCCGGGTGTCCACGGCTCGGGTCTCCGAGTGCCGCGCGTCCACGTGCCGGGCGTCCGAGTGCCGCGTGTCCGCCTGCCTCGCGTCCGCCACTCCCGAATCCGCTGTTCCCGAGTCCGTCGTCATATCTCTCCCCGATTCCGGCCGGCGAGTGCCGGCGTCGGAACTCGCGACAGGACATCGCGGATGTCCCGTCTCGTGCGTTCCAGGACCGGTACGCCCGGTACCGGAACTCGTGCAAGCCTCCCGGACGAATGCGGACGACGCGGTCGCGACCCGCGGATATCGGTGCTCATCCGCATGCACAGT
Source organism: Frankia sp. Mgl5 (assembly GCF_023242985.1). Lineage (NCBI taxonomy): Bacteria > Bacillati > Actinomycetota > Actinomycetes > Frankiales > Frankiaceae > Frankia > Frankia sp. Mgl5. The sequence continues at coordinate 17,937 of NZ_JALKFY010000839.1, forward strand.
TGGCCCAGGGGGTGTGGCGATCCGGGGCGATGGCCCCCGGAACCGGGGCAGCCCGGCCCGACGCGCCCCGCCCGGGCCGCTTGTTCGTGGGATCCGGCGTGCTCTCCGGCGTGCCGTGACCGGCCCCGGGGCCCGGATGCGACAACATACGCATCCGTGAGGTCACGGTTCTTTGCCGACACCCACGTGCACTCCAGGTACTCGCGGGCCTGTAGCCGCGACTGCGACCTGGAGCATCTGGCGTGGTGGGCGGCCCGAAAAGGCATCCGCGTCGTCGGGACCGGCGACTTCACCCATCCGGCCTGGTCGCAGGAGCTCGCGACCAAGCTGGTGCCGGCGGAGCCGGGACTGTTCCGGCTGCGTCCCGACCTGGAGCGTGACGTGCTCGCGACGCTGCCCGCGTCGTGCCGCACCGCGACCCGATTCATGATCTCTACGGAGATCTCCACCATCTACAAGCGAGGCGACCGTACAAGGAAGGTTCATCACCTCCTCTACGCGCCCGATCGCGAATCGGCCGGTCGGATCACGTCCGCACTGGCCCGAATCGGCAATCTCTCCGCAGACGGACGGCCGATCCTCGGCCTGGACTCCCGTGACCTGCTCGAGATCACGCTCGGTGCCGGCGAGGGCTGTTACCTGATCCCCGCGCACGTGTGGACGCCCTGGTTCGCCGTGTTGGGCTCAAAATCCGGGTTCGACGCCGTCGAGGACTGCTACGCCGACCTCGCCGAGCACGTCTTCGCGCTGGAGACGGGCCTGTCGGCGGACCCGGAGATGTTCTGGCGGATCTCCGGGCTGGACCGCTACCGGCTGGTCAGCAACTCCGACGCGCACTCCCCGCCGATGCTCGGGCGGGAGGCCACCGCCTTCACCTGCGAGCCCGACTACTTCTCGATCCTCAGTGCGCTGCGCACCGGCGACGGGTTCGGTGGCACCGTCGAGTTCTTCCCCGAGGAGGGGAAGTACCACCACGACGGCCACCGCAAGTGCGGGGTGGCGCTGACGCCGGAGCAGACCCGTGCGGTCGGCGGCATCTGCCCCGAGTGCGGGCGTCCGCTCACGGTGGGCGTACTCAACCGGGTGGACACGCTCGCCGACCGCACGGAAGTGCACCGACCCGACACGGCAGGTGACGTCACGTCGCTGGTGGCCCTGCCCGAGATCGTCGGCGAGATCCTCGGGGTCGGGCCGAAGAGCAAGTCGGTGGCGACGCAGGTCAGCACCCTCGTCTCCCGGCTCGGCCCCGAGCTCGGCATCCTCTCGGACGTCCCGCTGGACGCGATCGCGGAGGTGGGCTCGCCGACGCTGGTCGAGGGCATCGGACGGCTGCGCCGGGGCGAGGTGATCCGCCAGGCCGGCTTCGACGGCGAGTACGGCGTCATCCGGCTCTTCCAGCCCGACGAGCTCACCGCCGACGCGGGCACGCTGTTCGACCTCGGTACCCCCGGCCTCGCGACGGCGCCGCAGGCCGGCATCCGCCGGGGCCGCGGCGCCGGCCGGGGGGGGGCCCCCCCCCCCCCCCGCCCCCCCCCCGGGGGCGCCCCCCCACCCCCGCCGCCCTGACCATCGCGGCGGGGCCCCACCCCCGCCCCGTCCGAGTGGCCGCCTATTCGTACGGATAAT
>NZ_JALKFY010000840.1:0-19383 GCF_023242985.1 Frankia sp. Mgl5
CCGAAGCGCTGACCGCATAACATTCAACCAGGATCACGCGGCATCACGCTCCGTACACCACCCCCGTGGGCATGACCAGCGGCGGCGGTGTTCGTCGACTGCGTCGTCCGGCCGAACCCGGTCCGGCTCACCGGTTCCTCCGCCACTACCTCTTGCCATGTGTGACCAAGGGGTGGTACCGATCGTGCTTGTATTGCCTTCAGGCTCCTGACCAGGATCTTCCTGGTAGATCCGCGCCGGCCTGTAGTTCGTCCCCGTGTTGCACATGCCTCACGGTGCGGGCGCAGGAAGCTGAGTCTGTGCTCCGACCGCCGCATCAGCGATCGTCTGGAGCGCCTCCAGGCTGATGTTGGCCACCATAGGGAACGGCAGTTTGTGCCAGTCGCACGCCAGCGGGCACGAGGAACGAGTAGGGGCACGCACCCAGCCCGCCCGATCACCACCAGAATCAGGGCGCTCCGCTCCCCGGACAGGCCGACCTCCAGCCGGTCAGGCGTAGCGCCATCCTGTGGTCGTCCTGCGTACGACAGGTTTGGGATCAAAGTGGCTGTTTCAGGTGCGGAGTGCGTCGCGAAGGTGCGCTGCGAGGGTTTGGGCGCTGTGTCGCAGATGCGATGGGTCCGGCCCGACGGCGAGCAGTGACCGGGACGCGGAGGCGAGAACGCGATCGAGACAATCGGCGAAGCACGCCGCGACGGTCGCGGGTGTGGCGCCTTGGGCGCCGAGTCCCGGTGCGAGGAACAACCCGTTCATCGCGCGGAGACCGAAGTCCGACGGAGGGCCGTGCGTGGGGCCGAACACCGATCCGATCGGGCCGACGCGGCCGGGCGCGAGGCGGTTGTTCTCGGCGGCGATGTCGGCGACCAGGTGCTGTTCGACCGTCGCGGTGTCCGTGTGGCGGGCACTCTGGAGGGCGCGGCCCTCGGCGTTGGACGACCGGGTGACGACGAACACGCCGGCATTGCTGGCCACGGCTCGATCCAGGATCGGTCGCATCGCCGCGAAACCGAGATACGGGGTGATGGTGATCGCATCCACCGGAATCCCCGCGTCAGGTCCAAGGTAGGCCTCGGCGTAGGCCTGGCTCGTCGAACCGATATCTCCCCGTTTCGCGTCGAGGAGAACCAGCAGACCCGCGCCGCGGCACGACTCGACGAGGCGGGCCAGGCTACGGATTCCTCGCCAGCCATGCCGCTCGTAGAAGGCGGCCTGGGGCTTCACGATGCCCACCGCCCCCACCGAGGCCTCGACGACGATGTCGACGAAACGCTCCAGACCATCTGGAGTGTCCGGCAGACTCCATCTGGTCAACAGATCGCCTGACGGGTCAAGCCCGAAGACGAGCGGTCCATACCTCCCCACTGCCGTACGGACCCGGTCAGCGAACGGCGCACTGGAGGACTCCGGCAACCCGAACCCGACCGAGCCCGCTTTGAACACCGACGACATGGACGCGATCGTGACCTATTCCGTCCGCACACGCCAGAGCCCTTGGGCTGAGCTGCGGCGACCTCGCCGTTCGACGGGCCGGCACCAGTACGGGCCTCAAAGAAGCGGACATGTGCAACCAAGGGGTGGTACCGATCGTCCTGGCCCACGCCCGCGTGCTGCTCACCAGCAGCCCGGAGGGACGGACCGTCTACCTCGACGCGGACCTGCGCGACCCCGACGGCATCCTGGAATCCGAGCAGCTGCACTCGACCCTGGACTTCTCCCAGCCCGTCGCGCTCTCCCTCGTCTCGGTCCTCCACTTCGTCGAGGGCGACGAGCCGTACGCGATCGTGCGCCGGCTGCTCGAGCGGCTCGCTCCCGGCAGCCATCTCGTCCTCAGCCACGGCACCGCCGATCTCGACCCGGGCGCCCAGCGGATCGTGGACAGCTACCGGCAGCGAGGGCTCGCCTGCCAGTTCCGCACCCGCGACGAGGTGACGCGCCTCTTCGACGGGCTGACGCTGCTCGAGCCCGGCGTGCAGGTGATCCACCGGTGGCGGCCCGACGGCACGGCGGACGGCCTGACCGACACCGAGGTCCCCGGCTACAGCGGCATCGCCCGCAAGTAGGCCGCCCGCGAGTGGGCCGCCCGCGCCGAACACGACGAACCGGCCGGCGGAGGTGCTCCCCTCCGCCGCCGGCGGCCTCGTACAGTACTGCGATGAGCTCCGGCGTCCCGCTCCTCACCGACGCGTTCGGCCGGATCCGGGAGATCGTGCACGACGTCGTCAGCGGCCTGACCCCGGACGAGCTGAACCACCGGCTGGACGGCCGGGCCAACTCGATCACCTGGCTCGTCTGGCATCTCACCCGGGTGCAGGACGACCACGTCGCCGCCGCGGCCGGGTCGGAGCAGGTCTGGTCCGCGGGCGGCTGGGAGCAGCGGTTCGGGCTGGCCGTCCCCACCGGGCCTCAGGCCGGGTACCGGGCGATCGGCTACGGCCACAGCTCGGCCGACGTCGACGCGGTGCGCGTCACCGATCCCGGTCTGCTGCTCGGCTACCACGACGCCGTCCACGAGCAGACCGTCCGCTACCTCGGACAGCTGCGGGACACGGACTTCGACCGGATCGTGGACGAGGCGTGGGACCCGCCTGTCACGCTCGGCGTGCGGCTGGTGAGCGTCGTCTCGGACGACCTCCAGCATGCCGGCCAGGCGGCGTTCGTCCGCGGGCTCGTCCACCCCGGCTGACCGCCCGGCGCTCCCGGCCGTCAGCCCGCCGGGGTCAGCCGGGGCCCCGGGGTGAAGGTGATCGGCACCGACTGCGGCGCCCGGTTGAACGTCGAGTGGTAGTCGATGTCCGCGCCGGGCTGCAGGCGGACGTCGACGAGGCGCGTGACGATCTCCTCGAGGGCGATGCGCAGGTTCATCCGGGCGAGGTTGGAGCCGGCGCAGCGGTGCGGCCCGGCGCCGAACGCGATGTGCCGGTTGCGGCCGCGGTCGAGGTCGAACGTGTCGGCGTTGTCGAACTCGGACTCGTCCCGGTTCGCCGACGCCCAGTAGATGAGCACCCGCTCACCGGCTTTGATCTGGTGCCCGCCGAGCTCGGTGTCGTGCCGGGCCGTCCGGGCGATGCAGATGAACGAGCCGTCGAGGCGCAACAGCTCCTCCACCGCGTCGGGGATCAGCTCCGGGTTCTCGCGCAGCCGCGCGAGGATCTCCGGGTGCCGGCAGAACCGGATCATCGACATCCCGAGCGCGCCGGCCGTCGTCTCCAGGCCGCCGAGGACGAGGAGCTGGACCGTCCCGACCGCCTCCGCCGGGGTGATCGGACGGCCCTCGATGTCGGCGTTCATGACGGCGTCGACGACGTCGCCGCGCGGGCCCTCCTCGCGCCGCTTCGCCATGAGCGCCCCGATCCACGCCGCCAGCTTCCCGTGGCTCTCCCGGGACTCCTCCAGGTGCGACAGCGACGCCAGGGTGGCCCAGTGGTTGACCATCTCGAGGTCCTCGGCGGGCGCGTGCAGCGCCATGTCGAAGAAGGCGAGCCCGGGCAGCGGGCGGGCGAACTCCGTCATGAAGTCGCACTCACCGGCCTCGATGAAACCGTCGATGAGCCGGTTCACGAGCGCCCGGGTCTGCTGCTCCCACTCGACGACGACGACCGGCCTGAAGTGGGTGTTTATCAGGCGCTTGAAGGTGCGCTGCAGCGGCGGGTCGATCGTCACCGGCAGGATCTTCATCGGCGTGGGGGTGTGCGGGACGGTGATGCCCAGCTCGGAGCTGAACGTCTCCCAGTCCTGCGCGACCCGGAGCACATCCTCGTATCCGGTCACCACCCAGAAGCCGTCGTACTGGTCGCTGTGCGCCACCGGGCACCGCGACCGGGCCAGGGCCAGCGTGGGGTGCAGATCGCGGGCGAGCTCGGGCGAGAGGTGGTCGAAATGGTGCTCGACCCACTCCGCGTCCAGCTGACCGGTAGCTGCGTCTGTCATCTCCACCGCACCTCGCACACGTCCATGTAAACGTCCCCAGTCGGGCAAACGGGCTGTGTCGGGAGCAGCGTACCAGTGAGTGAGTCCTCGCTAATCTTTTGTCTGCTCCGGCCTCGGCAGAGAGCGACCGGCCGGCGCTTCGCGCTGGGGCACAGGGCATCCGGCGACCCACGCGGTCCCCCGGACGGCGTTCCGCCGACGCCCACCACCGGCTGTGCGCGCACGGGCCACGCCTCGGTGGCGGGGGCAGGCGAGACCACGCCTCAGTACCGGGCGCAAGAGCGCAGGTATCGAGGTTCCCGGGTAGCCGGCAGCCGCCTGTGGAACGTCCCCGCGACGGAACCGGCGTGTACCTCGTTCGACGCCCTCTGTGCCGTTTGACGTCAGATGATGATTGATCTGGCAGCGAGCAGATGGTCGGCGAGGTCGAGATCACCCGTCCGCTCGATGAGCTTGAGTTCGCGGTCACTCAAGGCCCCGGTAAACAGTCGCCAGGCTACTGTTGCCGGCATGCGGTGAAACCTGGCAGCTCACGTATCACCCGGGGGCTAAGAACCCGAGTGGTCGTCACCCAGCCGTCGTTCCTGGCATTCAGCGCGGCCACGAACTCCCGGTAGTCTGAGTGCCCGGCCAGCAGCCCGGAGAGGTCCTGATCACGTCCGCGAGAAAGCCAGCCGAGATCGTCGTCCACCAGGTGCAAGGCGACGTCCTTTTGGCCACAGAATTCCCCCGGTCGGGGGCGTCCCGCCGCGATCGGTCCTCGGAACCAAAGCGGTCAGCGATGCTCCGCCGCGGCGAACGGACGGCCGACGTCGTGCCGAAGCTGCGCCAGGGCTCCCGTATCCCTGAATAGCAATTGGCTCGGCGGTGCCGCGCTGCCACGGTTGCGCTGGGAGGGCCGCCGGATGGTCAGGTGTTGCCGGGCGGGCACTGACGCGGCGCGGGCTGCTCCGCCGCGGGCAGGACGACGTCGTGGGCGGTGGCGGTCAGCGACAGCCCGGACCCGCCCGTCGACGCCTCGACGATGTCGAGATCCAGCGGCAGCTCGCCGACCGGGATCTTGATCGGGGGCAGCAGGCCGCCCACGGGCACGGGGATCGTGGCGTTGATGGCCCCGCGCAGCGTCACCTCACTGGGGACGAGCGTGAGCACGTTGTCGCGGACCTCAAACGTGGTGACGCCCCCGATCTCCTGGGAACCGAACAGCCACAGGTCGGTGCGCCCGGAGATCTCGACCCGCCGCCCGCCGTCGACCGGGTTCACCTGGAGGGCGCCGGGCAGCCCGGCCAGGTAGGTGTTGAGGTCGGCGTAGTCAAGCCGGACAGTCGCCCGGATGTCGTCGACAGGCACCGCGCCGACCGACCCGGAGATCATGTCCCCGAGCGGCACGTGGATGCCGGACAGCTGCGCCTGCACGGCGGAGATCCGGGGCCCCGGGGTGGCGATTCCCTCGATCGTCACCCCGATCTCCTCGAACTTGCCGAGCAGGATCTGGGTGAGGAAGGGGAAGCCGCCGATGTGCACGTCGCGCACGGTCGGTGCGGGGGCACCGCATTCCAGGCTCTCCGCCACACTGACCTTGATCTGCTTGGCCATCTGGCCCTCGGCGACCGAGACCGCTGCCCGGTCACCCACCACCAGCAGCACGAAGCCGACGGCCGCCGCGACCAGGGCCCACAGCCACCGGCGCCGCCGCCGGCGCGCCGGGGCCGTACCGGCCGACGGGGTTGTCCCGGCCAGCAGCCGGTGATCGTCCGGGGCGGCCACGGGCGCGGGTTCCAGCGCTGGTGGCTGCGAGAAGGGCCGGGACGGCGCGCCGGTCATCGCCGGGGCGGATCCGTAGGACATCGTCGGAGGGATCGGCGGGCGGCCGGGCTCGTCGGGCTCGTCGGGCTCGTCGGGCTCGTGGGGCTCGTGGTTCTCCTCCCACCGGTCCGTGCCCCCCGTTCCGCCGGCCGCCGGCCACGCCGGCCGGCCCGGTTGGAACGCCCCGGCGGGGGGCGGGGGGGCCGGCTGCCCCGAGCGCGGGCCGGTGGCGGCCGCCGCGCCGGCGCGGTGGTGCAGGTCCATCGTCGGCTGGTCGCCACCCGGTGCTGGCCACTCGCCCGATGCGGGCCACTCGTCGGATGCGGGCCGTGCCCACGGTGAGCGGTGGGCGGGGATGTCGCCCTCGTCCGCGTGCCGGCCCGTCCCGTCACCGCCGTGGTTCACCGGGACATCTCCGCTCCGCTCGGCGTCGGCCAGGCTCAGAGCCTACTGCCGCAGAAGTTGGGATCCACCACCTCGATGCCCGTGCCCTCGGCGTTGACCCGGACGAAGGCGTAGCACTCGCGGAGGCGCCCGAAATCCTCGCCGAAGTCGGTTCTGGTGATGAGACCGCCAGCGTCATAGTCCTCCACGGCGCGCAGGCCGTCCATGAAGGACTGCCTGCTCGGGCACTCCCCGGCCTCCTCCAGCCCCCGGACGAGCATGTCCGCGACGACGTAGGCGGTCAGGGCGAGGGTCTGGTCCGGGTCGACGAGCTGGGGGGCGTACCGGGCCGCTGCCGCCCGGTAGGCGTCAAGAGCCGGGGAGCTGACCTGGAACGGCAGGTAGTTGGCATAGGAGGTGACCCCCGCGAGCCGGGCGCCGTAGGTCTGCAGCAGCTCCGCGCTGACCTCGCGGCCGGTCAGGATGACCTTGAGCGGTACCTCGGCCTCGCGCGCGGCGTCGACGAGCTGAGCGAGCGTCTCGGTGTCCATCGCGGCGACGAGGGTGTCGACGCCGTTGTTCAGCATCCACTCGGCGATCCGGGAGGCGCTCGCCCGTCCCGGCTGGTACTCGGTGACCTGCTCCGCGGGAATCTCGACACCGGCGGCTCGCAGACTCACGATCAGCTGGTCGGCGAACTGCGCCGAGGTGCTCCCGCCGGCGTAGTCCCGGACGATCACCGCCCGGGTGCCACCATGCTCATGGACGAACCGGCCGAACGTGTCGACCGACCCCCCGTCGGTGAAGAGGTAGGCGAACGAGAACATGTTCCGGTGCCGGGACCACGCGTCCTCCACCGCGAGGCCGACCACGGGCACCCCCGCCTCGGCCAGGTAGGGAGCCCCACCGGAGGTGGCGGTGCTCGTCTCCAGGAGCCCGAAGACCCCCTCCCGCTCCACCAGCTGCCGGCTCATGGTCAGGTTCGTCGACGGGTTGGCCTGGTCGTCGCGCCACACGTAGCTGATCCGGCGCCCGTGCACCCCGCCGGAGGCGTTCGCGAGCCCGAGCCGGGCGTCGATGCCGGCCCGCGCCGCGCTGAACGAGCTGGCGAGGCCACCCGAGTCCGGGTACAGCATCCCCACCTTGACCTCGTCCGCGGTGACGCCGGGCGCGACGCAGCCGTCCGCGGTGTTCGTAGTGGCGTCGTCGCCCGCACAGCCGACGAGCGACGCCACGGATAATGCGGCCGCCACCGCACACAACACGGATCGAGCGGAGTTCATATCAGCCCCCAACCAAGAATCAATGTTCGTCCCACGCCATGTCGCGGGACCGCGCGCCTCGGAACCGCGGACACGACCGCCAGGGATTTTCTGTATTCGGTTGGCATCCGCGCGCGGACACCCGCCATTGCGCCACAAAAGAAAGCGTCACCCTCCTCGGGCCGATAACGGGCCGGGCGCGAGAACACCTGCCGCACGCCCACCGGACCAAAATCTCGGCTGTTCCTGCACCCTAACAGGAACCGGAACCGGACGGCATCAATGCGCCCACCCGGCCGGGGCGGCAACTTCAGGACGATGCCCGCCAATCCCAATAATTGCTGTACAGCAAGTTCCGTATCGCCCGCCGGCTGGGCGGAAATGCTCCGCTCTGCGCCGGCTCCGGGGCGGCCGGTGCCGGGGCCGCTCCGGCTGTGGGGCGGCCGGGCGGCGGCACCGGCCAACCCCACGGCACCCGCACAGACCCACGGAACCATCGGGCTCGCGCGGCCCGCCGGGCCCGCCGAACGCGCCGGGCCGGCGGCGACATCGCCGGGATAAGCCGCGCACTCGCCGGGACGGCCGCATTGAATACCGCCGGCAGACCAGCCCGGTCTCGACGCGAATTTCTTTCGGCTCCGGATCGACATTTCCGCGTACCGGGGCCGCGGAGCAATCAGGAAGATGCCGGCGAACGGTGGCGGCGAGCGGGCCTATTCCGGCAGCACCGCGCGGGCATGGGCGGCGGGCTCAGCCCTCGCCTTGCCGGTAGCGAACGCCGAATTTCCGCGTTCAGCACCATCGGTGAACGCACCGTCACGGGTGCAGGGAACGTGCTTCAGCCCTGCTCGCCGACGATCCTGTCCAGGTAGGCCTCGATGTCGGCAGCGCGTTCGCGCAGGTCATCGGCTGTTTCCGGCGCGGTCAGCGCCAGGAACCGGCCCGTTTCGATCGCGTCCGCGACGATCTCGCCCACCGGGTCGGCATCGAGAACCGGGAACCGCGGCCCCCGCGGCGGCTTCGGCTCCCCGAAGAAGGTGACGTTCTCGATGATGTTGGTCGCGACCCCGGCCGGGCACAGGCAGGTGACGCCGATGCCGCGCGGGCGCAGGTAGAGGGCCAGCGATTCCGAGAGCCCGACCACCGCGTGCTTGGTCGCCGTGTACGGGAGGCGGTCGAACCCGTAGGGCAGCAGCCCCGCCGTCGAGGCGGTGTTGACGACGTGCCCCGAGCCCTGCGCGAGCAGCAGCGGCAGGAAGACGAGGTTGCTGCGCACGACGCCGAGCAGGTTGACGTCGATGACCCGCTGCCACGCCTCGAGCGGGATGTCCTCGACCGCGCCGACGGCCAGGATGCCGACGTTGTTCATGACCACGTCGACCCGCCCGAACCGGGCCAGCGCGAGATCGCGGGCGGCCTCCAGGTCGGCGGCGGCGGTGACGATGAACGCCATCGCCTGCGCGACACGGCGGGCACGCAACGGCTCGACGAGGTGGGGCAGGAACCCGCCCAGGCGCTCCTGGAACTCCCGCGCCGAGTCGCGGAGCGCAGCCGGCAGGCCCTCGAACACGTCGCTGCGGCCGTACTGCCGCAGCATGTCGACGAAGCACAGGTAGTGGCTGCCGGGCAGCTCGCTGTGCTCCAGCAGGGTGCGCACCTGGCAGTCGAGCAGCGAGCGCAGGTCGTCGGGCCGGTGCTCGGCGATGAGCAGGGTGCGCCGCTCGTGCAGCCAGGGCAGCCTGTACTCGAAGATCGCCTGGACGAGCTGGTCCCGGGAGCCGAAGTGGTACTGCACGGCCGAGTTGTTGCCGTTGCCGGCCGCCGCGCCGATCTGCCGCAGCGAGATCCCGTCCAGGCCGTGCGCGGCGAACAGGCGCTCGGCCGCGCGGACGATCTGCTCCTTCGTCGACGGGGTCACCACCGGCATGCGCCGGATACAAACACCGCGAGGGAGAGCAAGTCAAGCGCCTTACCGGTAAGACGCCCGACTTGCCAATCCGGTGCTCCGGCTACGGCTTGCGGCCGACGCCGCACGACTCCAGCGGCGCGAGCAGCTCGCCGGGCTCGGGGACATGCCGCCAGTACGGCGGGGAGACGATGCCGGGCTCGACGAGCTCGAGGCCGTCGAAGTAGCGGGAGATCTCCGCGACCGAGCGATAGTGGTATCCGTTCCCGACGGTGGTGACCTGGTTGAGGTCGTCGACGGTGAGGTCCTTGCGGGTCTCCGGCTCGGACGTCCGGTCGTCGGACCCGTCCTCGAGCACCATGAAGCTGCCCGACGGCAGGGCGTCGAGCAGCCGGCTCACGATCGAGTAGGCCTCGTCGAGATCGGGGATCAGACCCATGATCGACATGAGCATCAGGCCGATCGGCTTCGTGAAGTCCAGGGTCTCGGCCGCGAAGTCGAGAATGCGCTCCGGGTTGCGTGCGTCGGAGTCCAGGTAGGTGGTGACGCCCTCCGGCGAGCTGGCGAGCAGGGCGCGGGCGTGCGTGAGGACCATCGGGTCGTTGTCGACGTACACGACCCGGCATTCCGGCACGAGGCGCTGGGCCACCTGGTGGGTGTTGTTCTCGACCGGCAGGCCGGTTCCGACGTCGAGGAACTGCCGCACACCCTCCTCGGTGACCAGGTGGGTGATCGCCCGCGCCAGGAACGACCGGGACGCCCGCGCCACGTCGAGGATCTGCGGGAAGACCGCGATGGTGCGGTCCCCGTGCGCGCGGTCGACGGGGAAGTTGTCCTTGCCGCCGAGGTAGTAGTTCCAGACCCGGGCCGAGTGCGGCCTGGTGGTGTCGAACGTCGGGGGCGGGTAGTTGGTCACGGCGCGTGAGCTCCCGTTCGAGGGCCATTTCTGGCGAGGGCCGATGCTGTCTCCGTCGTATCGGCCGAAATCGTAAGACCTGTTAAGGCGGTTCTCGCGACTGGGGCTGGTCACAGCCCCCGACACGCCGCGAGGGCGCGGCCTCCGTCCGGAGAATCCGCGCCCTCGCGATGACCTGCCGCCACCCGGCGGCTCCTGCTACTCGGCTACTTCAGCGAGATGGACCGGTCGACGAACTCGTCGGTGGCCACATCGGCGGGCTTGAGCCCCGGGGCGGGCGGCGTCCCGGCCGTGGTGAGCGCCGGGGTCAGGCGTCCGATCAGGCTCTGGACCCGGCTGGTGTCGAAGGTCCCGAAGACCCCGTCGGTGCCGTTGGCGACCAGCCCGAGCTCCTGCTGCCTGGTGTTCCCGTCCTCGAGCAGGCCGGTCGACAGCTCGTAGCCGGCGGTGTCCAGCTTCGAGGTGACCTCGATCATCAGGTCGTTGGCCCGCTTCGGGTCGGCCAGGTAGTCGACCATCGCGCGCTGGAACAGCGGCACGAGCGCCGTCAGGCAGTCCTGGTTGGCCGCCAGCTTGTCCTTGCGGACGGCGAGCACGTTCGCGTACGCCGGGTACTCGTCGCCGACGAGGACGTACTTCACCGGCTTCGCCCACTCCTTGACGTCGTGTTCGAGCCGGTACGGCTCGTCGGTGACGAACCCGACCTGGACGATGCCGCCGTCCTCGGCGACGAAACGGCTCACGCTACCGTCGTAGGAGTTGTCGACCTGGGACCGCTGCAGGAGGCCCTCGCCGATCAGGACGTTCATGTACGCCTCGTCGCCGACCAGCACGGTCTTCCCCGACTTGCCGATGTCGGCGACCGACTTGAAGTCGAGCGACGGGTCGCCCCAGAAGAACATCAGCGGCGACTTAGCGTAGGGCGCGAGGACCGCGACCGACGGGTGCTCCGCGGAGTTACGGATCACCTCGTCCAGGTCCAGGTAGCCGAGCAGGATGTCGTCGTCGGTCTCGAACAGCGACGACACCGAGTCGAAGCCGACCGCCGGCCCGCCGGAACGGATCTCGAGGTTCACCCCGGTGGCGCCGAGCGGCCCGGTCACCTTGAAATCACCCGTGTCGATCTTCGGATTCGCGCCGAGGAGCTGGTAGGTGGCGCCGTAGTCGACCTCCGGCCACCAGCTCGTCTGCACGACGACGGTGTCCGGGCAGACCCCCTTGAGCGGGGTGGTGTAGCTCGCCCCGGCGGCCGTCCCGCCGGCACCGCCGGCGGTCGCGGGCTCGTCCTGGGAGTCGCCGCAGGCGACCAGGCCGAAGGCCAGCCCCACGGAACAGACCAGGGCCGCCACCGTACGAAGTCTCGTCACGTGTGCTGCTCTCCTCGGCGCAGGAAGGAAGGGAAGTACGCGGGACGCGGACCCAGGAGAGGCGAGTCGCCAGAGTGACAACCGCATGCTGTCTCCGTCACCCCCGAATGGGCGATAGCCTCCCACGTCGGACACGTCCGGTAGCAAGCGCCCTCCCGGCTCACGCCTCCAGGAACCGCAGAACCGCCAGCACCCGCCGGTGGTCGGTGTCGGTGGGCGGCAGGTCGAGCGGCCCTCCGCCATCAGCCGCAGCACCTCCTGCTCGCGCGGCGTCAGCCGCTCCAGCGGGTCCACGCTCACCCTCGCCCGGCCGGACACGCTGTCGCTCGCCCCCTGGGCCGGCTTCGGTCTGCTGTGCGGCTACGTGGCCGTCCTGCTGGCCCTCGCCGCCCGCCGGCTGCGCCGCCGCGACACCTAGGATTCGGACGAGGCCCTGCGATCAGGGGGAAATCCCCACGAACGGGCGTCGCGACAGGATCTCGACGGAAAGGTTCCTAGGTGCCAGACGGGGACGACGGCGGACTCACAGCGCCGGGGCGGCCGGGGGTGGCCAGCCTGGAACGGCCAAGCGTGGCCGGCCCGGCGGCCCGGCCGCGGGGACGGGCGCGGGCGGGCGGTCTCGCCGCCCGGGCCGCACGGACGGCGCTGCCGCCGTTCGCGGTGTTCGCGGCCGTGATCGGCGTCTGGTACGCCGTCACCTACTGGTTCCTCGCCCCCCGCCGCCGGTTCCTGCTCCCCCCGCCGCACGAGGTCGTGTCCGAGGGTTTCCTGGACCGCCGCACCGCCGACGAGATCCTCACCGCGCTCGGCGGGACGGCGCAGGTTGCGCTCACCGGCCTCGCGATCGCCGCGGGCATCGGAATCCTCTCGGCGATTCTCATGTCACAGGCCCGCTGGATCGAGAACTCGTTCTACCCCTGGGCGATCCTTCTGCAGACGATCCCGATCCTGGCCATCGTCCCGCTGATCGGGTTCTGGCTCGGCTACGGATTCTGGTCTCGGACGGTGGTCTGCGTCGTGATCTCGATGTTCCCGATGATCACCAACACGCTGTTCGGCATCCAGTCCGTCGACGCCGGCCATCACGACCTGTTCACGCTGCGCCGGGTCGGGCGGTGGCGCCGGCTGCTCCGCCTCGAGCTCCCGAGCGCGCTGCCCGCGATCTTCGTCGGCCTGCGCATCTCGGCCGGCCTCGCGGTGATCGGCGCGATCGTCGGCGACTTCTTCTTCCGCCGCGGCGACGTCGGGATCGGCGCGCTCATCGACAACTACACCCGCGACCTGTCCTCCGGCCCGCTGTTCGCCGCGATCATCGTCTCGGCGCTGTTCGGCCTGGTGGTGTTCTGGTTCTTCGGCCTGGCCGCCCGGCTGGTCGTCGGCCCGTGGCACGACTCCGCCCGCGGCTAACGCCGCACGCCCGGTGCGGCCGGTAGGCCCGGAGCGGGCGTCGGGCCAGGATCCGCGGCCTCCAACCAGTACCGCCGGCGCTGGAAGGCATAGGTGGGCAGGTCGACCCGCCGGGCGCCGGTGCCCGCGAAGAACGCCCGCCAGTCGACGGCCTGCCCCCACTCATACAGCGTGGCCGAAGCCTCGGTGACGGCGCGGATCTCGGCGCGACCGGGCGGCAGCAGCACCCATGACCTCGCGCCGCGCGGGATGTCGACGCCGGCCGCGTCGCGACCCACGACCAGCACGTTCGCGGTGCCCGGGGGAACGCGGCAGCCGGGCGACGCGCTGCGGGCACCCGCCGCCAGCAGTGCCCGCAGATCGTCCAGCGACAGCGCGCCCCGCACGTACGCGGCCGCGGCCTCGCCCGCACCGTGCCCGACGACGGCGTCGGGCCGCACACCCCAGGACTCCAGCAGCCGGCACAGTGCCACCTGCAGCGCCACCTGTGGCGCCGTCTGAAGAGCCGTCTGAAGAGCCGCCCCCGCGAGAGCCCCGCGGAGGGTCGCCCACTCCGCGCCGAAGGCCGGGAACGCGTCCGCCAGCGCGCGGCCGGTACCGAGCCCCCACCCGCCCCCGCCGGGCAGCACGAGCACCAGCCCGGCTCCGGCGCGGCCGTCCAGGGCGGCGTCAGTGCCCTCCGGCGGGCCGGCGGCCAGAGCGGTCAGGCCGCGCAGGAACTCCGCGCGGTCGTCGGCGACCAGCACCGCCCGGTGCGCGAAGGCGCTGCGGCCGGTCGCGAGCGAGAACCCGACGTCGGCCGGGAGGAGATCGGCCCGCTCGGTCACCAGGTCGAGCAGGCGCCGGGCCTGGGCCCGCAGCGCGGGCGCGGACCGGGCCGACAGCGGCCACGGCACCACCAGCCGGTCCACCGCGCGCCCGGCCGTCCCATCCCCGGCTGCCGCGTCGGCGGGCGGCGGCTGATCCTGCTCGAGGATCACGTGCGCCAGTGTGCCGTTGGCGCCGAACGAGGAGACCCCCACCCGGCGGGGCCGGCCGGCGGTGTCCGGCCAGGGCACCGCTTCGGTCAGCAGCGCCACCGAGCCCTCGGACCAGTCCGCGTGCGGGGTCGGGGCGTCGACGTGCACGGTGCGCGGCAGGACGCCGTGCCGCATGGCCATCGCCATCTTGATGACGGCACCGGCGCCGCCGGCGGCCTGGGTGTGGCCCAGGTTCGACTTCAGCGACCCCAGCCACAGCGGCCGGCCGGCGGGCCGTCCGCGCCCGTAGGTGGCCAGCAGGGCCGCCAGCTCGATCGGGTCACCGACCGGGGTTCCGGTGCCGTGCCCCTCGACCGCGTCGACGTCGGCCGGCGCGAGACCGGCGTCAGCCAGCGCCCGGCTGATCAGCCGCTCCTGCGAGGCGCTGCTGGGCGCGGTGAAGCCGTTGGTCGCGCCGCTCTGCTCGACGGCGCTGCCGCGCACCACCGCCAGCACCGGATGGCCGTTGCGCCGGGCGTCGCCGAGCCGTTCCACCAGCAGCACACCCACCCCCTCGGAGATGCCGGTGCCGTCAGCCGCGGCGGCGAAGGACTTGCAGCGGCTGTCCGGGGCCAGGCCCTGCCCGTGCCGGGTCGTCTCCTCCCACAGCTCGGGGGTGGCCAGCACCGAAACCCCGCCGACCAGGGCGAGCGAGCACTCGCCGCGCCGCAGGGCCTGGCCGGCCAGATGCAGGCCGACCAGCGAGGACGCGCACGCGGCGTCCAGCGTCACACACGGCCCCTCGAGACCGAGCGTGTAGGAGACCCGCCCGGACGCGATGCTGCCCGCGCTGCCGAAGTAGGCGTAGCCGTCGATGCCCGGGGGCGGTGGGCGCAGGCGGTACCCGTAGTCGTGGAAGATCACACCGAAGTACACGCCGGTGCGGCTGCCCCGCGCCGACCGCGGGTCTATCCCCGCGTGCTCGAAGGCCTCCCACGAGGTCTCCAGCAGCAGCCGCTGCTGCGGGTCGGTGGCCAGCGCCTCGTTCTCCGACATCCCGAAGAACTCCGGGTCGAAGTCGGCCGCGTCGTGCAGGAAGCCACCGCCGAAGCAGGTGAGAGCCGAGGTGTCCCAGCCCCGGTCGGTCGGGAACGGGGTGATGGCGTCGCCGCCGCCGGCGACGAACCGCCACAGCTCGTCGGGTGAACGCACCCCGCCAGGGAAACGGCAGGCCATCCCGATGACCGCGATCGGCTCACCGGCCTGCGCGATCAGCCCCCGCAGCCGCTCGTTCTCCTTCATCGCCGCGCGCAGCGCCTCGACGAGGCGGTCGGGGGGAACATTCACCAGGGCCTCCGGCGGTCCGGGTCGGGGTCGGGGTCGGGTGGTGGTCAGGTGCCTTCGCCGAGGGCCAGCCGGACCAGCGTCTCGGCGTCCATCTCGTCGAACGCGCTGGCCGGCTCGCCACCGCCGGGCGCGGCCGGCGGTTCCGGGCCGGACGGGCCCGCGGGCGCCGGCGCGGCGGCGGGTGGGCCCACAGCGGCCGGGGCCGCCTCCGGGAACAGCTGGTCGCGGAGGTGGCCGGCGATGGCCTCGGGTGTCGGGAAGTCGAAGACGAGCATCGGGCGCAGGCGCAACCCGGTCGCCGCGGTCAGCCGGTTGCGGAACTGCACCGAGGCGAGCGAGTCGAAACCGAGCTCCCGGAACGGCCGGTCCGGTGCCACCGCCGCCGCGGACGTGTGCCCCAACGCCGCGGCGGCGGTGGCGCACACGACGTCGCGCAGGGCCCGGTCCCGTTCCGGGCCGCTGGCCCCCGCCAGCCGCCGTGCCAGCGTCTCGATCGGATCATCGGCCGCGCCGTCGACCGACCGCCGGGCCGGGTGGCGGACCAGGCCGCGCAGCAGCGGCGGGACGGCCCCCGCCCGCGGTGCCCGTGGGTCGAGCCGCATGGGCAGCAGCACGGGGCGGTCCGCGGTGAGCGCGGCGTCGAACAGCGCCATGCCGGCCGCGGCGGAGATCGGCCGCAGCCCGTTGGCGGCCATCCGCTGGTCGAGCGCGGCGGCGTCGAGGTGCCCGGCCAGGGCGCTGCGCGGGGCCCAGTACCCCCAGCCGAGGGCGAGCGCGGGCAGGCCGGCTGCCCGCCGGTGGTGCGCCAGGGCGTCGAGGAAGGTGTTGGCGGCCGCGTAGTTCGCCTGCCCCGCGCTGCCGAACGCGGCCGCGGACGAGGAGAACAGAACGAAGGCGGCCAGGTCGTCGCCCCGGGTGAGCTCGTGCAGGTGCAGGGCGGCGTCCATCTTGGGTCGCAGCACGGTGTCGAGGCGTTCCGGGGTCATCGCGGAGAACACCCCGTCGTCGAGGGTGCCGGCGGCGTGCACGACCGCCGTCAGGGGATGCGCCGCGGGGATCGCGGCGAGCACGCCGGCCAGCGCGGCGCGGTCGGCGACGTCGCAGGCCGCCACCGTCACCCGCGCGCCCAGGGCTGTCAGATCGTCGGTCAGCTCCGCGACGCCGGGCGAACCGGCTCCGCCGCGGCTGACCAGCAGCAGGTTGCCGATCCCGTAGCCGGTGACCAGGTGCCGGGCGACCAGCCCGCCCAGCGTGCCGGTGCCACCGGTGATCAGCACCGTCCCGTCCGGCCGCCACCGTGCCCGGCCGGCGTCGACACCGGCGCCGGCGACCGGTGCGCGGACCAGGCGTTGGCCCAGGACGGCGCCCTCGCGCAGGGCGACCCGCGGCTCGCCGCAGGCGACCGCGGCCGGCAGGGCCCGCTCCGACGCCGGCGTCCCGTCGACGTCCACGAGCAGGAACCGGTCCGGGTTCTCCGCCGCCGCCGAGCCGAGCAGGCCCCACACCGCGGCGTCGGCGAGGCTGGTGACGTCGTCGTGCGCGCCGACCGCCACCGCCCCCCGGGTGACCACGACCAGCCGGGCGGCGGCGAACCGGTCGTCACGCAGCCATTCCTGCGCCAGGGCGAGCACCGAGCGCAGGGCGGTTCGCGCGGCCGCCGCGAGATCCGGGCCGGCCGCGGCCGAGTCGCTGGTCACCAGCACGACGTCGGGGATGGCCGGCAGGGCCGCGGCCGCCGCCAGGTCCAGGCAGGCCGGGGCGTGGACGCCGGCCAGCGCGAGGGCCGTGCGCAGCCCGAGCGGGTCCGGCCCGAGCACCGCCCAGCCCGGCGCGCCGGCACCCGAGGCCCGTGCGGGGGCCACCGGCACCCAGTCGAGGGCGAACATCGAGTCCGCCGCCGAGGCGCGCAGCGCACGCAGCCGGGCGGCGGCCAGCGGCCGGAGGCCGGTCGAGCCGTAGGCCGCGACCGCCGCGCCGGTGTGGTCGGCCAGCTCCACCGAGACCGCGCCGGCGCCCGCCGGGCCGACACGCACCCGCACCGCCCGCGCGCCGGTGGCATACAGCCGCACGCCCCGGTAGCCGCCGTCGACCGCCACCACCGGCTCCGACACCGCGGGCGGCTCCACGCCGAGCACGGCGGGCGGCTCCGCGGGCTGCTCCGCGGGCTGCTCGGCGCCGGCTGCCGGGAGCCGTCCCCACAGAGCCAGGTGGCCGGCCGCCCCGAGCAGCGCCGGGTGCAGGCCGAACCCGGCCACCTCGTGCTCGCCGTCCAGGACGGCCTCGGCGAACAGCTCCGTCCCCGCCTGCCAGGCCCTGGTCAGCCGCGCGCCGTCCGGCCCGTGGCCGTGACCGGCGGCGAGCAGCTCGCCGTACAGCCGGTCGACGTCCACCGGAACCGCGCCGGGCGGCGGCCACGCCCGCGGGTCGGGCACGGACGCGGCCGGGTCGGCGGTGCCCGCCAGCGTCGCGGTGGCGTGCGCGGTCCAGGGCGCGTCCGCCGGGGCCCCGTCGGGACGGGCATGCACCGTCAGCGCGCGGTTCCCGGTGCCGTCCGGTGCTCCCGCGTGCAGCTGGAGCCGGAGCGCCCCACTCTCAGGCAGCACCAGCGGCCCGGTCAGGGCCAGGTCGGTCACCTCCGGGCAGCCGACCCCGTCGCCCGCCTGGATGGCCAGCTCCAGCAGCACCCCGTCCGGCACGACCGGGACGCCGGCCACGGTCCGGCCGGCCAGCCACGACTGCGCGGCCGGGCTGATCCGGGCCGTCAGCAGCAGGCCCCCGTCGGCCATCGGGACGGCGGCGGTGACCAGCGGATGAGCCGGGCCGTCGCGGCCCGGCGCGGCGGCGGCGTCGGCCGGGCGGGCCGGTGCCGACCGCGGCCAGAACCGCCGGCGCTGGAAGGCGTAGGTGGGCAGGTCGGCCGGGTGGGCGCCGGTGCCCGCGAACGCCTCCCGCCAGTCGACGCCGACCCCGTGGACGTGCACCTCGGCCAGCGCGGCCAGCAGGCGGTCGGCACCCCCGCGGCCGCGCTGGAGCGTGCTGACGACCACGGCGTCCCGGCCGGCGTCGTGCGCCGTCTCGGCCAGCCCGAATCCCACCACCGGATGCGGGCTGACCTCGACGAAGGTGTCGAATCCGGCGGCCAGCAGCGCCCGCGCGGCGCCGTCGAGCAGGACCGGTTCCCGGGTGTTGGAGTACCAGTACTCGGCGTCCAGCGCCGCGGCGTCCAGCGGCCCCCCGGTCACCGTCGAGTAGACCGGGATCCGGGCGGGGGTGGGAGCCAGTGGGCGCAGGATCTCCATCAGCTCGGGACGGATGCCGTCCACCTGCGCGCAGTGCGTCGCGACCGACGCCGCGACCAGCCGGGCGCGGACGCCCTCGGCGGTGAGCTCGGCGACCAGGTCGTCCAGTGCGCCGGTCTCGCCGGCGACGGTGACCTGCCGCGGCCCGTTGATCCCGCCGACGGCGAGCCGGCCGCCGAAGCGGTCGAGCCGGGCGGCGACGTCCGCGGGCGGCAGCCCGACCGACGCCAGCGCGCCCCGGCCGAGCAGGCGGGTGGCCAGCAGCCTGCTGCGCAGCGCGATGATCCGGGCCGCGTCGGCCAGGGAGAGAGCACCGGCGACGTGCGCGGCGGCGACCTCCCCCTGGCTGGTGCCGACCACCGCGGCCGGCGTCACCCCGTGGGCGCGCCAGGCCGCGGCCAGCGACACCATCATCGACATCAGCGCGGGCTGGATCACCTCGATGGCCTCCAGCGGCGGCGCGTCACCGGCCCCGCGGATCACGTCCAGCAGGGACCAGTCGAGGTAGGGCTCGAACGCCGCGGCGCACTCGGTCATCCGCTCGCGGAACGGCGGGCACGACTCCAGCAGCTCCCGGCCCATGCCGGACCACTGTGATCCCTGCCCGGGGAAGACGAACACCACTCGCGGGTCGGGAACGGCCACGCCGCGCACGACAAGGCCGCGCGGCTGGCGGACGCCCGCGGGGGCGGTCCCGTCGGCGGGATCCTGGTCGCCGGCGAGCTCCGCGAGGCCGGCCCGCAGCTCGTCGTGGTCGGCGCCGACCCCGCCCGCCCCGGGGGGGCGCGGGGCCCCGGGGCCCC
>NZ_JALKFY010000841.1:0-19367 GCF_023242985.1 Frankia sp. Mgl5
GCAGGGATGGAAAAGCGAACGGCTCGTCGAGGAGAACCTGTGGTTCGTGAACCATCCAGGGGCACCCACACCCTGACTACGGCGCGAGCAACGCCGCGACACAATCCGCTCAGGACGTGTCACTTCAGCTTGATCTTCCGGTGAGTCTCCGCCCCGAGGTGCTACGCGATGCGATGCGGTCCAGCCCCGGGTCCGGGCGCTGCCGGCCACCCTCCCGATCTCCCACCCGGCCATCATCGGCCAGATCCGGCCTGGCCGTCACCGACACCACCACGACCGTCTTCCTCCCTACCCGCCCTGTCACAAGATGATGGCTGGTACCTGTCTCACCTCATGCTGACAGATAGGGGTACCGGGATCTGCTCATCGTGATGCGAGCGCGGCGAAGGCTTCGTCCAGGAGGTCGACGAGGTCGAGCTCACCGTCGGAAGCGGTCCAGTGGTCGACGGCGATGTTCAGGCAGTCCAGGGCGGCGGCGGCGCGTACGAACAGGGCCAGGGTCGCGGGTTTCGGGGAGTCGCCGCGTTCGGCGAGCGCCTGGGCCAGGGCGGGGCGCCAGTTGTGCTGCTTCTCCCGCTGTCGCGCACACAGGGCAGGGGTGTCCAGGATGAGGCGCGTCGTGGCAAGTGCACTGGCCGGGTCCTGACGGTAGGGCTCGATGAGGGTGTCCAGCGCGTGGCGCAGCGCCGTCCAGTCGTCTTCGTCAGCGGGGCGGCTACGCAGGGCATCGGCGACCTGGTCGCCCTGTGCGTCGAGGGCGCCCAGGACGGCTTCCTCCTTGCTACTGAAGTAGCGCAGGAAAGTGCTCCGGGAGACGCCGGCCGCCGCAGACAGATCGTTGACGGTGACCTTCTCGAAGCCTTCGCGATGGAACAGCTCGAGGGCCACCTGGGCCAGCTTCGTACGGACGGCGGCCCGTGCGATGTCCCTCGTCGTCGTCCGCGCCGCTCCGTTCACCGCGTGATCCTACCTCATCCCCTGGTCCCGGTTTGCACAAACGACACGCAGCCACTAGCATGACACTCAGTTTCATAAACTGTACATGTACCTATTATAGAATTCGCGGCTCATCTTGGCGTCCCATCGATCCGCGGACGCCGCCTCCCCCGGCGAGACGGAGATATCGCACTGTGACCAAGACTCTCGGACTCATCGGCAGCGGCATGATCGGCGGCGGGCTGGCCCGCCTCGCCGTGGCCGCCGGCCTGGACGTCGTCCTGAGCAACTCTCGCGGCCCCGAGACCCTCGCCGGCCTGGTCGCCGAACTCGGCGAGCACGCGCGCGCCGCCACGCCCACCGAAGCCGCGCAGGTCAGCGATCTGGTGGTTGCGACCATCCCGTTGAACGCCTACCGTCGGCTCCCGGCGGCAGCACTCGCAGGCAAGGTCGTGATCGACACGATGAACTACTACCCGGAACGCGACAACCGCATCGCCGAGCTGGACGCGGGCACGCTGACCTCCAGCGCCCTGGTTCAGCGACACCTGGCCGACTCCCACGTGGTCAAGGCGTTCAACAGCATCGACTTCCGCCGCCTGTTCACCTCCGCTCGACCCGCCGGCGCCCCCGACCGCAGCGCCCTGCCCATCGCCGGTGACGACGAGGCCGCCAAGGCAGAAGTGACGATGCTGCTGGACAGGCTGGGCTACGACGCGGTGGACATCGGCACGCTCGCCGAGAGCTGGCGCAGCGAACCCGGCACCCCGGTCTACGTCCAGCCCTACCTCGCGGCACAGCCCGAAGGGATGAGCCAGGACGAGATGCAGCGCTGGTTCTTCGAGACCCCCGGAGTTCCGGTGCCCGCGGGCCGGGTGAAGGAACTGACCGGCACAGCCGTCCGACGCTCCGCGAGCGAGGCCCGCGCCACCCTCGCCCGGGACTGAACCGCAAGGCTCGGATCCGGGTTCACGGCAGGGAGGCTGACATGCGACTGGGTATCAACATCGTCGGGTTCGACCATCCAAACAGGCCCGGTGGGCTGGGACCGGAGCTGGCCGCCGCCGGCGCCGCCACCGAGGCCGCGGGGGTGAGCTGGCTGTCGGTGATGGACCACTACTTCCAGATGGAGGAACTAGGCGGCCCCGAGAGCGCGATGCTGGAGTGCTACACAACCCTCGGCTACCTCGCCGCGCACACCTCCACCGTTCAACTCGGGGCGCTGGTCACCGGGGTGACCTACCGCCACCCCGGCCTGCTCGCCAAGATTGTCAGCACGCTCGACAACGTCTCCGGCGGCCGGGCCACCCTCGGCATCGGCGCGGCCTGGTACGAGCGCGAACACCTCGGGCTCGGCGTGCCGTTCCCACCGACGGCCGAGCGGTTCGAGCGGCTGGAGGAGACGCTGCGGATCTGCCTACAGATGTGGGACCCCCAGTACAACGGGCCGTTCGAGGGCACGTATTACCAGCTGGCCGAGACCCGGTCCGTGCCGGAACCGGTGAGCACGCCACGCCCCGAGATCATGGTCGGTGGCAGTGGTGAGAAAAAGACCCTGAAACTGGTGGCCCAGTACGCGGACGCCTGCAACCTCGTAGCCTTCTCCGTGGCCGAAGTCGCGCACAAACTCGACGTGCTCCGCCGACACTGCGACGACGTCGGCCGGGAGTACACCCAGATCCGTAAGACCGCGATCTACTCCGGCGACTCGATCCGACACGGTGACCTCGACGCCTTCGCCAAAGAGATGGCCGACTACGCCACGCTCGGCATCGAAACGGTGATCGTGTCCGTTCCCGCCGTCGGGTCAGCCCAGTGGATCGAGGACCGCGCCACCCCCGCAGCGCGGCGGCTGACCGAGCTTGGATGAGATCATGGTCGAGATGAGCCGGTACCGCATCGAGATTCCGGACTCCGACTTGGACGACCTGCGCGGACGGCTCGCTCGAACCCGCTGGCCGGAACGCGAGACGGTAGCCGACTGGTCGCAGGGAATCCCGCTGGACTACCTGCGGGAGCTGTGCACCTATTGGGCGGACAGCTACGATTGGCGGGCCACCGAGCGCCGCCTGAACGCCTTCGATCAGGTGAAGGTGGCAGTGGGCGGGTTGGGCATCCACGTGGTGCAGGTGACCTCTCCGCATCCGGGCGCGCTGCCGCTGTTGATGACGCACGGGTGGCCCGGGTCGATCGTCGAGTTTCTCCAGGTCATTGGGCCGCTCACCGACCCCGTCGCGCATGGTGGATCGGCCACCGACGCGTTCCACCTCGTCTTGCCGAGCCTGCCGGGGTACGGATTCAGCGACAAGCCTGCCGCCGTCGGCTGGGGGGTGACCCGGATTGCCGACGCCTGGGCGGAGTTGATGGCGGCGCTCGGCTACGAGCGGTACGCGGTGCAGGGCGGCGACTGGGGAGCGGGGGTGTCGGCGGCGCTCGCTGTCCGGCAGCCGCACGCCGTGCTCGGCCTGCACCTGAACATGCCAGTCGTGGACATGCAGGCGGCAGCAGCGGAGCTGGGCGAGTTGGACGACCGGGACCGGGCGGCGCTGGCCGCGCTCGGGCTGTTCGGCAAAGAGGAGGGTGGCTACGTTACCCAGCAGTCCACCCGGCCGCAGACGGTCGGTTACGGTCTGGTCGACTCACCGGCCGGTCTGGCCGGCTGGATCGTTGAGAAGTTTCGCGGTTGGACGGACTGCGACGGCCATCCGGAGAAGCTCTTCACCCGCGACCAGCTGCTCGACAACGTGATGATGTACTGGCTGCCGGCGGCGGGTGCGTCGGCAGCCCGACTGTACTGGGAAAGATCCACAGGGCTGGGCGCGGCCGACCCGGTGGTCGTGCCGACAGGGTGCTCGGTCTTCCCGAAGGAGCAGTTCCGGCCGTCGCGGCGGATGGCACAGACCCGGTTCCGGGACCTTCGCTACTGGAATGAGCCAGACCGCGGCGGCCACTTCGCCGCCTTCGAGCAGCCGAACCTGTTCGTGGACGAGCTTCGAGCTTTCTTCCGGCTGCTGCGTTGATCCGATCAGGCGGGCCGCTCGATGCTGGCGTGCTCCGGGACGGTGCCGTCCGCCCTGGCTTGATCCGAGGCTGATCTTGGCGGTGAAGGACGGCAGGAGCGTCTTCGCGTTCGATGCCATCGGCACGAGGTGGGAGGTCGAGACCGGTGGGCCACTCGATGCGTGCCTGCGCAGGGAGATTCGCGACCGGATTGAGCGCTTCGATGCCGTGTACTCACGGTTCCGTCCCGATTCGTTAATGTCCCGAGTGGCGAGGGCCGCGACTGGAGGCCGATTCGATTTTCCCGATGACTCGGCTGTTCTCTTCGATTTGTACGACTTCCTGTTCACCGTTACCGACGGCGCCGTCGACCCCCTGGTAGGTCGTGATCTCGAGCTGTTGGGGTATGACGCCGCGTATTCACTGTCGCCTGCGAGCAAAGAGACGCGGGAGCAAGAGTACGCGGCGGGGCGACCGAGCTGGGACCATGACGTTGAAAGGGATGGGCCGACCCTTGTCACACGGCGGCCGCTGGTGATCGATGTCGGAGCAGCGGGTAAGGGATACCTCGTCGACATCGTGACAGGCATGCTGCTGGATGCGGGGGTGTCGTCGACGGTTGTCGATGCCAGCGGCGATCTGAAGATCGCGGGGCCGAGTGAGCTGGCGGTGGGGCTGGAGCATCCGCGCGATCCTCGGCGCGTGGTGGGAGTGGCGCATCTTCGAGGGGCGGCGTTGTGCGCGTCGGCGGTGACGAAGCGTGCGTGGGGCGAGGGGCTGCACCATGTGATCGACGGGCGCACAGGTGAATCGACCCGGGAGGTGCTGGCGACGTGGACGGTCGCAGACAGGGCTGCGGTGGCGGATGGGCTCGCGACGGCGCTGTTCTTCGTATCGCCTCACCGTCTGACTGAGGTGTTCGAGTTCACCTGGGTACGCATGCTCGCGGATCAACGCTGCGAGGTCTCATCGAATTTCGTCGGCGAGCTGTTCACCTGATAATAACTCTCTACGACAAGATCCCCGCCATGGTGCCAAATATAGAAGTGCTACGAGAATGTCGCGCCGCTATTCGCGCGCTTCGGACTTGATGCGGGCGAGTGCATCGTTGAATCCGACGGGGCAACCACTGGCTCCGGCCAGCCGACCGACACGTACATCGTCGATGTCCTTACCGATGACGACCGCGGGGACTGCCGCGGCGAAGCGGCGTTGGTACTCCAGAGAAGTCGGATCGGTGGCCGGGGTCGTGACCTCGACCGCAGTGATCACATCATGGTCGAGTGTGATCGTGACCCCGAGGTGGGATGGCAGATTGCCATAGGTGCCGGTCGCGCGGTAAACGCCGTCGGTGTAAGTGGCGTCCGCACCCGATGCGGTACGCCCTGGGACAGGGCCGCTCAACGACGGCAGCGGCCTGGGCAAGGCCCGCCCAGGCCCAGGCGAGCCCGACATGGCCGGGCCAGGCGCCGTCGTGGCCTGGCCCGGTGCCATCGTGTTCGACTCGGTCGGTCCGGATGACGAGCAGCCAGTCATCATCAACGCCGTCAGCCCTGCCACGGCTGCGGAGGCGACGGCCGTTACCTTGCTCGGAGTGGCGATCTTCACCGGGGGTCGATTCGAAGTGTCGTGCGCGTCGCCGGGTCGCTCGTGATCGCCCTTACCGGACCGCCGGCGCCGTACTTCGCGCGGTACGCCGCATTGACCTTGTCGTCGAGGGTGGGATCGAGGGCGAAGGTCACGTCCTTCGTGATGCCGCCCACCTCGATTCTCCCTTCGCCGAGGGTCCGCGTTCCGCGGAACCAAGCGCTCTCGGGGCCGTAGACCGACCGCACGTAGATCGAATCGCCCACCCGTACCGACCAGATGGTCACCAGGCCGCGCAGCGTTCCGTCGGGCCGCCTGCCGGCCACCCGCAGTTCGCTAGCGCGTCCTACTCGGTCGAGTTCCTGATCGGTCCAGGGGGTCATGCTCTTCCTCCTTGCTCGGGTGCGGTCAACGCTGCAGGTCGGCGGGCACGTCCTGGTCTGCGCACATGGTGGCGATCACCCCACCATCGATGAGGACGCCGGTTATGAAGGAACCATCCGGGTCCAGAAGCAGGGCTGCCAAGTCGGCGACGTCGGTGGGGGTGCCCATGCGCTTGGAGGCCGAGGTCTCGGTCATGTGACGGTAGAGCCCTCGGCGTTGGGACTGGGCATCTCGTCCCGCGCGAGCGGGGTAGCGATGATGGCGGGGCTGATGCAGTTGACGCGGGCCTACTGTTCGCCCCAGCGGATGGCGGCGGCCTGCACGCGCAGTGCGTTGGCCCGCTGGCCAGCACGCAGGAGGCGCCGGAATTGCCGACGGCATCGGGCACCAGGAACGGGAGGGCCAGCAGCTCGGCTGTGGGCGTGCAGGCGAGCGCGTGTTCGATCAAGAATGCCACTACCTTCGACACGCTGACGGGGCCGGCCGGGGGCGTCGCCCGGATCGTCGATGAGCGAAGGGTCGTCCGCCGCCGGATGCCTGTTCTTGCATCAGCCTGCTGAACCTGCGTGCCGCGTGGCAGACCGCGTTGTGCCAGGGAGTGGCGTTCAGTGGTGTGGCAGGGCACCCCACGAAGCCACGGGCACTGCCGCGGGTCACGGGCTGCCACACTGGAGTCATGGCACGTGATCGGCACAGCGGCAACAGCGGCGGCGAGCTGGGGCGGTTTCTGCGTGCACGCCGCACCCGGGTGACGCCCGCCGACGTCGGCCTCCCGGCCGGCACCGGGCTGCGCCGCACACCCGGGCTGCGCCGCGAGGAGTTGGCCACGATCGCCGGTATCAGCGTCGACTATTACGCGCGGCTGGAGCGTGGGACAGAGACCCGCCCCAGCCCCTCCGTCATCGACGCTCTCGCCCGCGCCCTGCGGCTGAAGGAGGCCGAATACCGGCACCTGAGGGAGCTCGCCACGGGCACCGACCGGCCCGCGACCGGGCCGGCGGCGGTGCCCACGCGGTCCGTGCCTGACGGCATCAGTCTGCTCCTGGAGACCATGCGACCCAGCCCCGTGTACGTGGTCGGCCGCACCTTCGGTCTGCTCACCGCCAATCCCGGCGGGCTGCGACTGTTCGCCGGAGTGGAGGACTGGCCGAGCGAGCAGCGCAACCTCGCGCGCTACGTCTTCCTCCACCCCGCGGCCCGTGATCTGTTCGATGACTGGAACGCCCCGGCTCACTCCTGCGTCGCGTGGCTACGCGGGCTGGTCGGGATCGAGCCGGACGCCCCCGACCTCACCGGCCTCGTCGATGAACTTCTGTGCAAGAGCCCGGAGTTCGCCCGTCTGTGGGACCGCTACGACGTCGAGGGAAGCACCCATGGCCGCCGGATCTTCCATCACCCCGACGTCGGCGACCTTACCCTTGGGTTTCGGGGCATGACGCTGAACGGCACCAGCGGGCAGCACCTGGTCGCGTTCTACGCGGAGCCCGATACCCCCGACCACGACGCGATGACCCTTCTCGACAAGGCCGCGCAGGAGCGATCCTCAGCGACGCCGGAGACGGTGGCCTGAACAGCCCGTTTCGGGCCTGCGAGCAAGATAACTGGGTAGCGGCACCCAGTCGCCAGACACGGTTGAGGCAAGCATGCTCCAGCCAAGGATCTCTACCAAGTTGCCCCTCGCGACCGCGCTGTCGATCGACTGGAGGCCCTGCTGGCCGCGGAGCGGGCCCGCCGCGGCACCCTGGTGGCCCAGCTTGTCCACGACAACAAGATCGGCCACTCGACGGGCTACAACTATGCCGCCTGCCGACCGCTACTGATCAAGTTGCCGGAACCACCGTTCACGCCGCAGTCCCACCCGATAGCGCGTTTACCAATGGCACACGGCCCGTTCCGCTCGTCACTTCGGCGCCTCCGTACGGTCTCCAGACGGCGCACCAATTCTCGACGGGTACACGGACTCAGACGCGGCCAGGTCGAGCAGAAGCAGCGCGTCGTAGTCGGGGGTACCGGGTTCGGCGTAGTACACGACCAGCCGATGGTCGGGGGTGCCTTCCAGTCGCAGGGACTGGTAGCCGAGGGCGAGGTGACCGACGTCGGGGTGGTGGAAGGTTTTACGGCCGTGCGAGTGTCCCTTGACGTCGTAGCGCTCCCACAGGCGTGCGAACTCCGGGCTCTTGAGCAGGAGTTCACCGACGAGCTGAGCCAGATCGGGGGCGTCGGGGTCGGTGCCAGCCAGGGCCCGGAGCCGGGCGACGCAACCGCGAACCTGGTTGCTCCAGTCGTCGAACAGGTCGCGGGCCGCGGGGTGGAGGAAGACGTAGCGGCCGATGTTGCGCTGCTTGGCCGGCCAGCTGTCCATCCCCGCGAACAGCCGCAACCCGCCCGAGTTGTATGCCAGCAGGTCGCCAGTGCGGCTGACCACGTGCGCGGGGTTGGGGCGCAGGCTCTCCAGCAGCAGCTTGATCCCGGGCCGCACGGCGCGACTGGGGGCGGCCGGCGGCTCGGGGGCGGTCCGGGCGGCAAGAGCGGCCAGGCTGCGCAGATGCCCGTGCTCAACCTCCTCCAGGAGGAGGACGCGGGCGAGGGCGTCGATGACGGACGGGCTGGGACGGGTCTCCGTCCCCCGTTCCAGACGGGCGTAATGGTCGATGCTGATCCCCGCCAGGGTGGCCAGCTCCTCACGGCGCAGGCCGGGCGTGCGGCGGTGCCCGGAGCCGACGGCCAAGCCAGCTTGCTCGGGCGTCACCCGAGCGCGGCAAGCACGCAGGAAGCGCCCCAGCTCGGTGCCGCCGCTGTGCTGGTCACCATCCATGACCTCAAGTGTGGCGACGCTCCGACCTACGGGAAAGGCACGTGGGATGCCCTGTCACAGCGTGGAACAGCGCTCCACGGCACAACGCGGTCTGTCACATGGCGGGTCTGGGTCGCACGCTTGATGCTCGCAGAAGATCTCCTGAGCCCGTCGATTGTTCAGACAGGCCAATCAACCGACGCCCCTGGAGAAAAATGCTCGGTGTCAACACTGCCGCGGGAGCACCGAACCCGGCCCTAGTCGCCGAGCAGGCCGCCGTCCACGGCTGCACCGCGGGGGGCGGTGCTGTTGCGTTGAGGGGTGACGAGACGCGGCCGCCCCCTCCTGGTGCCGTGTTCAGAAGGGCAGGAGAGGAGCTCGGCGTCCTTCAGTATCTGATGACCCGTCCGGAAAAAATGATCTTCACCGAAGCCGTCCGGACAACCCTCGCCACTTTGCGCCACAAGCTGAGCGGCGACTAAATCGAGACCATTATCGGCCGTGGATATCGGCTACTCAGGCGAGTCTTGTCGGGTGAGGACAATGTCCCACCCAGGGCAAAGTGCGGCTTTTCGGCTGCAGTCTCGGCGGCCTTTACGGTATGCGCCGAATTATCATCGAAGCCCTACGGAGGAGCGGCATGGCTACTACAACGACAATTCGGTGGGTGGTCGCGACGATGGTAGCGGCAGGTGTGATGACCGGCTGCGCCGGCAGCGAAGACTCGTCCCGTCCCGAGCCCGGAGCGGTCACGACACGTACGGCAGGTAGCGCGCCATCCGGAACGCCGGATCTTGGTGCCGCGGAGGAGCTGGCACGGGGCATCGACGTTCCGTGGGGTGTAACTTTCCTTCCCGGCGGTGATGCGCTGATCGGAGAGCGCAACACCGGCCGGGTGCTGCGGTTGACGCCGGGTGACGGGGAGTCTCGCCTGGTGTACGAGGTGCCGGACGTGGCGGCGGTCCGGGAGGGTGGCCTGTTGGGGCTCGCTGTCTCGCCGGACTTCCCCACCGACGGTTTCGTCTACGCCTACGTCACCACGGCGCAGGACAACAGAATCGTCCGGTTCCGGCTCGCCGGCGACCAGCAGCCTGAAGTGATCTTCAGGGGTATCACCAGTGCCTCGGTCCACAATGGCGGGCGAATCGCGTTCGGCCCCGACGGCATGCTGTACATCGGGACCGGAGACGGCTTTGAATCCCCGCGCGCACAGGACCCGGCGAGCCTCAACGGCAAGATTCTCCGGCTGACGCCGGACGGTGAGCCCGCGCCGGGAAACCCGACAGCGGAGTCGCCGGTCTACAGCCTGGGACATCGCAATGTGCAAGGATTGGCCTGGGACGCCGCGGGCCGGCTGTTCGCCGCAGAACTCGGCCAGAACGACTTGGACGAAGTCAACCTCATCGAAGCGGGACGCAACTATGGCTGGCCCGTGGTGGAGGGCGGCGGTGACACCCAAGGCGGCCGCTACACCAACCCCGTCGTCACATGGCCGGTCAGCGAAGCATCGCCCTCGGGAATCGCCATCGCCGGGAACACGGCTTATGTGGCAGCGCTACGCGGCCAGCGGCTGTGGTCCATCCCTCTTGACGGGACCGGGGTGGGCGAGCCCACCGCGCACTTTCAGGGCGAGTACGGCCGCCTGCGCACCGTGCAGGTCGCGCCGGACGGTGCGCTGTGGCTGACCACGTCCAATACCGACAATCACGTCGCACCACGCGAGGGCGACGACCGGATCCTGCGCTTCCCCGCGCGCTAGCCAACCATGCGGACCCACTCATTCAGAGGTCACCAGATGTGGAAACGATCCGGACATGCTGCTGTGACAACCGTCGCCGTGGTGGCGCTGACTGCATGCACGGGCTCGGAACAGGCATGCCCGGACACGGTCGTCAGCAATGTGGGCACTGTCGCGTCGTTCGACTTCGCCGCGGGAGAGGCACCCGAGAACGTCACGGTCAACCCGGACGGCTCGCTGACGGTCTCCATGCTGGGCAGCCCGGCCGGAGAGCGGCCAGTGCTGCTGCGCATCGGCCAGAACGGGGAGCATGAGCAGCTAGCCGCCGGGCAGTCCGGCGACACGATCACCGGAAACACCCGCGACGGCGACGGCATCAGCTACTACAACGTGGCGTCCGCAGCCGCGGACAGGGCAGGCGTGTGGCACCTGACTCCGGCCGGCACCGCACGGCGAATCGCCGGGCTGCCCACCGATGGACTCGCCAACGGCCTGGCCATCGACCCGTCTCGGGACACGCTGTATGCCGCCGACAGCCGGCGAGGCACCATCTGGACGGTGCTCTCCGCCGGTGGCGAGGCAACAGCCTGGCTGACCGATCCCGCCCTGGCACCGGGGCCGTCCACCTCGCTGGGTGCCAACGGGCTCCGTTTCCACAACGGCGCGGTCTGGGTCTCGAACTTCAGTCGAGGCACTCTGCTGCGGATACCGATCGCCGATTCCGGAGCGGCCGAGCCAATCCAGGTCGTAAGCAGTGAACTCGATGGAATCGACGACTTCAGCTTCCTGACCGGTACGTCCGACGTGGCGATCGTCGCGCTCAACACATCGCACCGGATCGCTGCCGTCTACCCGAATGGCACCGTACGGACCATACTGACCGCTTCGAATGGCCTGGCCTCCCCGACCTCGACTGCTGTCCACGGTGAACAGCTCTACATCACCGACGGCGGGCTCGTTCCACCCCATGACGCGAAGCTGCAGCGCGCGACACTCGACGTCGCCGCCTTGCTCGACGACTCCTGCTGAAGGCGTCATCCTGTGGGCCCCTGCCCCATCGGCGTGGGCCGGCAGCGAGATGGCGTGCGTCGGTGCGGGGTCAGGGGTCAGGGGTCAGGGGTCAGGGGCAGGCTGGCCCGCCTGGGTGTTCTGCGCGGGCCGGGCGGACCAGCTGGACAGGAGCTGCAGCGCGGCCTGGGTCGCGGAGTCGGGCTCGGCGCTGTACATGACCAGGCTTTGACCCGGATCGGACGGTAGCGGCATCGACTCGAAGGGCAGCTCGAGGTCGCCGACCACCGGGTGGTGAATGCGTTTGGCCCCGGTCAGGTGCGCTCGGACGTCGTACGAGGCCCAGCGGACCCGGAAATCGTCGCTGCGCGTCGAGAGCAGGCCGATCAGGTTCGACAGGTGCTCGTCGTAGGGGTCGCGCCCAGCCGAGCCGCGCAGCAGGGCGACGGCGTCGTCGGCGGCTTGGCTCCAGTCACGCCAGAAGTCACCGGCGTGCCGGTCGAGGAACAGGAACCGGGCATGGTTCGGTGGCTTCACCGAGTCAGCGAAGATCGGCGCGTACAAGGCCCGGCCGAGCCCGTTGGCAGCCAGGATGTCCAGGCGCGAGTCGACGATCAACGCCGGGGTCAGTACCATCGAGTCCATGATCCGCTGCACCGCCGGGCGGACCCGGACCTGCGGCGGACGGCGGCGCGCAGGCGGACGGCTACTGCTGGCCGTCTGCACCAGGTCGTTGAGGTGGGCCCGTTCGTCGTCGGACAGCTGCAAGGCGTGGGCAATACCGTCCAGAACGCTCTCGGAGGCCCCGGCGACGTTGCCACGCTCCAAGCGGGTGTAGTACTCGGCGCTGATACCGGCCAGGGTGGCGACTTCCTCACGGCGCAACCCGGCGACACGCCGGCTGCTGCCGTACACCCGCAGCCCGGCCTGCTCGGGGGTGATCCGCGCCCGCCGGGTGGTCAGGAACTCCCGGATGTCGGCGCGGACCTGCTGCTTGTCAGCCATGGCTCCGACCGTAGGCATCCGTTTCGCCCTGCGGGGAGACCCTGCCAGGACCCCCTTGCCCGGGCCCCCGACGGCAAGGCCTCCCGCCCGCGGGCAGACCTGCGGTTACCTGAGTACATGAGCCAGCCCGCCCCGGATCCACAGCGTTGGAAAGCGCTCGCGTCCATCTCCGTGGCCCAGCTGATGGTCCTGCTGGACGGCACCATCGTCAACATCGCGCTGCCGCGCATGCAGACCGACCTGGGCTTCTCCGACGCTGACCGGCAGTGGGTCGTGACCGCCTACACCCTGGCCTTCGGCGGTCTGTTGCTGCTGGGCGGCCGACTCTGCGACCTGTGGGGCCGCAAGCGGCTCTTCCTGATCGGCCTGGTCGGCTTCACAGTCGCCTCCGCTCTCGGCGGCGCCGCCGTGAACACGGGCATGCTCTTCGGCGCCCGTGCCCTGCAGGGTGTCTTCGGCGCCCTGCTCGCGCCGGCAGCGCTGTCGCTGGTCACCACGACGTTCACCGAGGGCAGGGAACGTGCCACCGCCTTCGGCATCTTCAGCGCCATCGCGATGGCCGGCAGCGCCATCGGTCTGCTGCTCGGCGGATTTCTGACCGAGTATGTCGATTGGCGTTGGTGCCTCTACGTCAACATTGTCTTCGCGGTCGTCGCGTTCACCGGAGCCATGGTCTTCGTACACGACGGCGGCAGCCGTAACCGGGACCGGCTCGACCTGCCCGGCGCCCTGCTCGGGACCGTCGGTCTGCTGACCCTGGTCTGGGGCTTCGCCGCCGCGGAGACCGACGGCTGGGACGCACCGGTCACCGTGGGCATGTTCGTCGCCGCCGCCGTGCTGCTGGCCGCGTTCGTCGCTGTCGAGGCACGGACGAAGGCACCGTTGTTGCCGCTGCGGGTCGTGACCGAACGCAACCGGGCCGGCGTCTACCTCGGCATCGGCCTGGCCATGATCGCAATGTTCGCCCAGTTCCTGTTCCTCGCCTACTACCTGCAGCTGATCAAGGGGTACTCGCCGTTGCTGAGCGGCGTGGCGTTCCTGCCCATGGCGATCTGTCTGACCATCGGGTCCACACAGGTGGGCGCCCGCCTGATGAACCGGGTGCCGGCCCGGCTGCTCATGGTCCCCGGGCTTGTGGCCACCGCGCTGGCTATGGCGCTACTTGCCCAACTCACGCCGGACAGCTCCTACTGGGCCATGGTCCTGCCCGCCCAGATCATTCTCGGCCTCGGTATGGGCGCCGCATTCACCCCCAGCATGAACCTCGCCACCCACGGCGTACGGAGCGAAGACGCCGGCACCGACCGGTCCGCCACCGAGTCCACGAGCCCGGACCAGCAGACCGCCGCGCCGCTCATGGCCCGTTGACCGCCCACCCAGAAACGACAAGGGAGACCGCCATGCGCACCGTCAACGCATACGCGGCCGTGTCCGCGACCGGACCGCTCGTCCCGACAGCCGTGCGGCGCCGCGACCTCGGACCGACCGATGTCCTCATCGAGATCGCCTACTGCGGGATCTGCCACTCCGACATCCATGCGGTCCGCGGGGAATGGGGCCCGCAGCCGTACCCGCTGACCCCCGGGCACGAGATGACCGGCGTCGTCACCGAGATCGGTGCCGACGTCACCAAACACGCCGTCGGGGACCGGGTCGGCGTCGGCTGCATGGTCGACTCGTGCGGCATCTGCGCCAACTGCGAGCAGGGCGACGAGCAGTACTGCCTCACCGGCAACACCCTCACCTACGGCTCCACCGACACCGACGGCTCCACCACCCAGGGCGGCTACGCCACCCACATCGTGGTCACCGAAGACTTCGTGCTGCGCATCCCGGACGGCCTCGGCATGGAAGCCGCCGCGCCGCTGCTGTGTGCCGGCATCACCAGCTACTCGCCCCTGGCTCGCTGGGGCGCCGGCCCCGGCAAGAAGGTCGCTGTCATCGGCCTGGGCGGGCTCGGCCACATGGCCGTCAAACTCGCCCACGCCATGGGCGCCGAGGTCACCGTCCTGTCGCAGTCGCTGAAGAAGCAGGACGACGCGCTGCGGCTGGGCGCGGACCACTTCTACGCCACCGGCGACCCGAAGACGTTCGAAACCCTGGCAGGCACGTTCGACCTGATCGTCAACACGGTCAGCGCGCCGATCGACCTGCCCGCGTTCCTGGGGCTGCTCGCCCTCGACGGCGTCTTCAACACCGTCGGCGCCTCGGGCGTGCCGGAGATCGCGTTCCCGGTGGGCGCGATCGCCGCCAACCGGCGGGTCTACACCTACTCGCTGATCGGCGGCATCCGCGAAACCCAGAAAATGCTCGACTTCTGCGCGCAGCATCGCATCGGCGCCGAGGTCGAGATCATCCCAGCCAGCAAGATCAACGACGCGTACGAGCGGATCCTCGCGTCCGACGTCCGCTACCGCTTCGTCATCGACAACACCACCCTCAACTGAGCGGACAACCGATGGAATACACCCGACTGGGCAACTCGGGGCTCAAGGTCAGCCGGATCGCACTGGGCTGCATGAGCTTCGCCACCGGCGCCCCCCAGATGCAGTGGACCCTCGACGACGACGCCGCCGAGCCCCTGTTCCGCCAAGCCGTCGACCTCGGCATCACCTTCTGGGACACCGCCAACATCTACGGCGCGGGCACCTCCGAACAGATCGTCGGCCGCGCCGTGCGCAAGTACACCAAGCGCGACGACGTCGTGCTGGCCACCAAGCTGTTCCTGCCGATGGGCGACGGCCCCGGCGGCCAGGGCCTGTCCCGCCGCGCGATCATGGAGCAGGTCGACGCTTCTCTCGCCCGCCTCGGCACCGACTTCATCGACCTGTACCAGATCCACCGGTTCGACCCACAGACCCCGGTCGAAGAGACCATGGAAGCCCTGCACGACGTGGTCAAGGCCGGCAAGGTCCGCTACCTCGGCGCCTCGTCGATGTGGGCGTGGCAGTTCGCCAAGATGCAGCACGCCGCCGACACGCACAGCTGGACGAAGTTCGTGTCCATGCAGGACCAGTACAGCCTGATCCAGCGCGAGGAAGAACGCGAGATGTTCGGCGTACTCGCCGACCAGGGCGTCGGCAGCATCCCCTGGAGCCCACTCGCCGCCGGCCTGGTAACCCGCCCGTGGGGCGAGCGGAGCACGACTCGGTCCAAGAACAACCCGACGACAGACCGGCATGGCCGCCCCCTGTTCGTCGACTCGGACAAGGCAATCGTCGACGCGGTGCAACGCATCGCCGAAACCCGCGGTGTCTCGATGGCAACCGTGGCGATGGCCTGGGTCCTGAACAACCCGGTCGTCACCGCGCCCATCGTCGGCGCCACCAAGGCCCACCATCTCGCCGACGCCGCCGCCGCCGTCGACCTCGCACTGACCGACGACGAGATCACCGCCCTGCAGGAGCCCTACATCCCGCGCGAACCCACGTACTTCTAAAAGGAGATCCCATGACCCACGTGACAGTCCTCATCGGCGCCGGCTCCATCGGCCAGGCCATCGCCCGCCGCGTCGCCGTCGGCACGACCGTCCTGCTCGCCGACATCAAAGAAGACGCCGCGAAGGCAGCCGCGACGCTGCTCACCAGCGCCGGATTCCAGACCACCACCGCGCACGTCGACGTCTCCTCGGCGACCTCGGTACGCGAACTCGCCGACACCGCCGCCCAGCTCGGCGACGTCGTGCACGTCGTGCAGACCGCCGGGCTCTCCCCGGCCCAGGCCACCCCCGAAGCGATCATCACCGTCGACCTGGTCGGCACCGCCCACGTCCTGGAGCAGTTCGGCCGGGTCATCGCCCCCGGCGGATCCGGCATCGTCATCGCCAGCCAGGCCGGCCACATGATCCCGCCGCTGCCGCAGGACCAGAACGAGGCCCTCGCCCGAACCCCCGCCACCGAACTCGCCCAGCTGCCCTTCCTGCAGCCCGAGTTCATCACCAACTCCGGCATCGCCTACGCCGTCGCCAAGCGCGCCAACGTCCTGCGCGTCCAGGCCGAGAGTGTCACCTGGGGTGACCGCGGCGCCCGTCTCAACTCGCTCAGCCCCGGCATCATCATGACCCCACTCGCGCTCGACGAGTTCAACTCCCCGGCCGGCGCCGCCTACCAGGAAATGATCAAGACCTCGGCCGCCGGCCGGGTCGGCACCCCCGACGAGATCGGCACCACCGCCGCCTTCCTGATGGGCCGCGACGGTGCCTTCGTCACCGGCTCCGATCTGCTCATTGACGGCGGTGTCATCGCCGCCATCGCCGCGGGCCGTTACCAGCTGCGCATGGACGGGTAACAGCGCCACGCCGACAACGCCGGCTCCGGTGAACCGTGCTCATCCACAGATTTCTCTGGAAGGACTCCGCGTGCACCAGCGCACTCTTGGCACCGGCGGCCCGCAGGTCTCGGCCATCGGCTTCGGCTGCATGGGCTTCTGGAACGCCGCCGACCGCGCCGGCGGCATCGCCGTCATCCGCGCCGCCGTCGAGGCCGGCATCACCTTCTTCGACACCGCGGAGGCGTACGGTCCCTACCTCAACGAGGAAACCGTTGGTCAGGCACTGGCCCCGTTCCGCGACCAGGTCACCATCGCGACCAAGTTCGGCTTCGCCCTCGACGGCCGGCTGGGCAGCCTCAACAGCCGGCCCGAGCACATCAGGCAGGTCGCCGACGCCTGCCTCAAGCGGCTCGACATCGAGACGATCGACCTGTTCTACCAGCACCGCGTCGACCCCAACGTGCCTGTCGAGGACGTCGCCGGCGCGGTCAGGGAGCTCATCGAGGCCGGCAAGGTCCGCCATTTCGGCCTGTCCGAAGCCGGTGTACAGATCATCCGCCGCGCCCACGCCGTGCAGCCCGTAACCGCCCTGCAGAGCGAGTACTCGCTGTGGTGGCGCGAGCCCGAGGCCGAGATTCTGCCCACCCTGGAAGAGCTCGGCATCGCCCTCGTGCCGTACAGCCCGCTCGGCAAGGGCTTCCTCACCGGCGCGATCGACCGCGACACCGAGTTCGGCGACGGCGACCCGCGCGGCGCCATGCCGCGTTTCGCTCCTGAGTTCCGCGAGGCCAACCTGACCCTGGTCGACCTGCTCAGGACCGTGGCAGTCCGCAAGAACGCCACTGCCGCGCAGATCGCGCTGGCATGGCTGCTCGCGCAGAAGCCCTGGATCCTGCCGATCCCCGGCACCCGCAACGCCGACCGGATGCGGGAGAACGCCGCAGCCGCCGACGTGCGGCTGACCGCCGACGACCTTGCCGACATCGACGACGCCGCGTCCCACATCCAACCGCAGGGCGATCGGTACCCCGCCGTACTACAGCAATTGATCAACCGCTGACTGATGAAGCACGTCAGGAGCTTCGCCAGCGTGGTCCTGGTGCTGCTGGGACTGGCCGCCTGCGCAGACGGTTCCAGGTCACCGCGAGCCGGGAGTCCCGGCACGGCGAGCGGGCGAGCCGTCCCGGCGCCAGCGCCCTCGGCAGGGGCAGGGGCAGGGGCCCGTATCCGGGCGGGCGCTGGGAGCCTGGCCCAGCCGCCTACGGCGCCGACGTCCGCACGGGCGTGTCGATCAGGATGGACGACGGGGTCGTGTTGCGGGCGACGGTTGCCTATCCCACCGATCGGGCCTCGGGCCGTCGAGCGGCGGGCCGTTTCCCGGTCGTCATCGAGCATTCGGTGTATCCGGAGACGGTCGGCTTCGGCAGCGGCCCGGTCGACACGTACTTCACCGAGCACGGCTACATCTCGGTGCATGTCAACTCGCGCGGGACCGGCGGGGGTCAGGTGGGGTGGGCCAGTTCGTCAGCCCGCGCGAGGCCCGAGACGGTGCCGCGGTGGTGCGATGGGCGGCGCGCGACCTCGACGGCACTGACGGCCGCGTTGCGGAGGTGGGGTGCTCGTGGCCGGGCATGCAGGCGCTGGCCGACGCGGCTGCGGTGGGCCCGGGGTCTCCACTGAAGGCGATTGTGGCGGCGTGCGCGGGAATGAGCACCGTACAACGCATGGACGTCCTGGTCAGCGGCGTGCCGACCGCGGACTTCGGGTTCCTGAACTCCGCCGCGGACAGCCTGATGGATGCCAACCAGCAGACCCGCGACTGGTACCAGGCGCTGTCGGACGAGGTCCTCGCCGGTGGCGACGCCGCCTACGAGCGCAGCTTTTGGCAGCAGCGCATCCCGATCGACTCCGCGCGGCAGATCGTGGACAACCAGGTACCAGTGCTGTTGTGGACTGGTTGGCACCACATCGTCGGGCTCGGAGCGCTGCGCAGCTACACCGCGCTGCAGAACGCCGTCGCCAACCGGCGAGGACCTTGTCCAGCGGCGCCTGGCCGTCGGTTGCCCGCCAGGCCTTGTTCGCCGCCTCCAGACATGCCAGCGCGGCACCAATGATCACCTCGGGGCGCGCGTCGATACCGGCCTCGGTGGACGGGACTGCACGACGTCGACGTCGACGTCGACCGCGACCAGCGCCAAGCCGGGTTGGGTGTCTGGATGTCCACGGCCGGGCGTCGGGGCGAAAACGCCCCGCGCGCGATCCGGCTACTCACCCGTTGGGGGTTCGCGGAGCTCGGGCTGGTACGGATCGAGGCTCTGCGCCTGGTTGGGAACAATCACCGAACGGCTCAATCTCTCTGAACCCGCATTGCGCGTTCGGCGGAGAGGCCGGCGATGGTGCGCTCGAGAACGTCCGCCGCTGCAGCGGACGGTCGTCCGCCGCGATACTGCTCATCGCCGCAGGTCAGAGGCGCGCTCTGCCCCGCTGCCGTGAGTCCGCGTTCCGCCGGGGCCCCTCGGTGTAGCAACGCCCCGATATGTCGCGGCGGACGGTCGGGTTTGGCATTTATGCAGGTCAGTGACCATGCCGGCTTGCGCCGGCACCCTGTCCTGATGAGGATGTTGGTGCCGTCCGGTCCGACGTCGT
>NZ_JALKFY010000842.1:0-19071 GCF_023242985.1 Frankia sp. Mgl5
TGCCCGGTCATCCAGACCTCCGGCGGCACCTCGTTCATCAAGGGCCTGGAGGACCGCACCTTCCCCTACGGCTTCTCCGCGGCGGCCGTCGAGGCGGTGGTGGAGTCGGATCTCTGTCTCGCCATCGGCACCGAGCTCGGCGAACCGGTGCACTACGGCCGCGGCCGGCACTGGGTCGCGGGCGAGGCCAACCGCAAGTGGATCCTCGTCGAGCAGGACCCCGAGGCGATCGGCGTCAACCGGTCGATCGACGTCCCCCTCGTCGGGGACCTGCGCGCGGTCGTCCCGCAGCTCGTCGACGCCCTCAAGGACACCCCGCGCACCGCGTCGCCCCAGCTTGAGTCCTGGGTGACGCAGGAGGCGACCCGGTTGGCGGAACTGGCGGAGACCGCCCCCTCCGGTCTGTCCCCCGTGCACCCGGCGCGGCTGATCGTCGAGGCGACGAAGGCTTTTCCCCCGGACGGCATCATGGTCCGCGACGGCGGCGCGATCACCATTTTCGGCTGGACGTACTCGCAGGCCAAGCCGCACGACGTGATCTGGAACCAGAACTTCGGGCACCTGGGCACCGGGCTCCCCTACGCCGTCGGCGCCTCGGTCGCGGACGGCGGGAAACGCCCGGTGATGCTCATCACCGGGGACTCCTCCTTCCAGTTCCACATCGCCGAGCTGGAGACGGCCGCCCGGCTCAACCTCCCGCTGGTCTGTGTGGTCAGCGTGGACTACGCCTGGGGACTCGAGGTCGGCGTCTACAAGCGCACCTTCGGCCAGGGCTCGCTGGAGACCGGCGTCCACTGGAGTGAGGACGTCCGACTCAACAAGGTCGCCGAGGGGTTCGGCTGCTACGGCGAGTACGTCGAGCGCGACGAGGACATCGCCCCCGCCATCAAGCGCGCCTACGCCAGCGGAAAGACCGCCGTCATCCACGTCGCGGTCGACCCGAAGGCCAACTCCGAGGAAATGCCGAACTACGGAGAGTTCCGAACCTGGTACGCAGAGGGAATGCAGTAGGAAATGCAGTGGCTCCCGGGGGCACGGCTCCCGGGAGCAAGCGAGAGGAGGCGGGTGGATGACCACGATCACTACGAGGAAACTGAACGACTATGTCGGGGCGGAGGTTCTCGACCTCGATGTCGACCGTCTACTGAACGACGACGATCTGCCGGCAGCGTGCCTAGCGGCTCTCGAAGAGAACGGCGTTCTGTTATTCCGCGAGCTGAACATCAGCCATGAGGACCAGTTCGCATTCGGCCGGAAGCTCGGCGACGTCGTCAAGATTCCCGGCTATGAGATCCCCGAGGTCATGGAGATCAGCTTCGACCCGGCGAATCCGAACGCGCAGTACTTCCCGAGCAACGACCACTGGCACTTCGACGGCTCCATGGACGACATCCCGGCCAAGGCCGCGCTGATGAGCGCGAGCGTGGTCGTCGCGGAGGGCGGCGAGACGGAGTTCGCCAGCACGTACGTCGCCTACGACACCCTCTCCGCCGAGGAGAAGGAGCGCTTCGCGGATCTCCGGGTGGTCCACACCTTCGAGTCGATCCAGCGCCGGAGCTATCCCGACCCGACCCCGGAGCAGAAGGCCGACTGGGCGTCGTGGCCGGTGCGGGAGCACCCGCTGGTGTGGGAGCACCAGTCGGGGCGGCGTTCGCTGGTGTTCGGGGCGAGCGCCTCGCACATCGTCGGGTTGGACGCCGACGAGGGCCGGGCACTGCTCGCCGACCTCGAGCGGCGCAGCACGCTGCCGGACCGGGTGCTACGGCACTCCTGGTCGGTGGGCGACATGGTGATCTGGGACAACCTGGGGCTGGTGCACCGGGCCGGGCCGTTCGACCGTACGAAGCCGCGCATCCTGCACCGCACCACCCTCGCCGGAGATGAGCCGATCAAATGAGCGCACGCACAGCCATCGTCACCGGCGGTGCGTCGGGCATCGGCGGTGGCATCAGTCAGCGCCTGGCGGCCGACGGCATCCAGGTGGCGATCTTCGACCTCAGCGGTGACGCCGCCAAGGCCGCGGCCGAATCGATCGAGAAGGCCGGTGGGCGGGCGATCGGCGTGCCCGTCGACGTGGTGGACCGCGCCGCCATCGACGCCGGGGTCGAGGAGGTGCGGGCCCGGCTCGGCCAGCCGACGATCCTGGTGAACAACGCCGGGCTGACGGTCGAGAGCGCGTTCCTGGAGACCACCGCCGAGGCCTGGAACCGGATGATCTCCATCAACCTCACCGGCACGTTCGACTGCTGCCAGGCGGTGCTCCCCCACATGATCGAGGCGGGCTGGGGCCGGATCGTCAACATCTCGTCGTCGAGCGTCTACGGCCCTCCCCCCGGGCTGGCCGGCTACGTGGCGGCGAAGTCGGGGGTGGTCGGCCTCACCAAGGTCCTCGCGCTGGAGTTCGCCAAGCACGGGATCACGGTCAACAGCATCCCGCCCGGCTTCATCGACACGCCGATGACGCGCGATGTCGTGGATCGCGGTTTCATCGACCTCGATCAGCAGATCGCGAAGACACCGGTGGGCCGGATGGGCCGGCCCGAGGACATCGCCGCCGCCACCGCGTTCCTGGTGAGCGAGGAAGCCGGCTACATCACCGGCCAGAGCCTCGGGGTCAACGGGGGCCGGATCATCTGATCCGGCACCACCGGTCACCGTCGCCGTCCCCGGCCGGCTGGCGACGGCGACCGGATGCCGCGCCCGACAGCGCCGGACCACACCTTGACACGCGAGCCCGCCGACCAGAAGAGGCAGACGACAATGAGCCGACTCACCCCCCTGCCGCACGATGAATGGCCCGCGGATCTGACGGACTTCATCGCCGACTTCCGAGCCACCGTCATCGGGGACACCGGGAGCGCGGGCGGCCAGTCCGGGGCGAACCTGCTGGGGACGCTGGCCCGCTACCCGGCGCTGACCATCGCGTTCCTCAGGTTCAACGGCCACGCCCTGTACGGCACCTCGCTCTCGGCCAGGCAGCGCGAGCTGCTCGTGCTCCGGGTGGCCTCCCTGCGGCAGGCCGAGTACGAGTGGGCGCAGCACGTGGTCCTCGCCGAGGCGGCCGGCCTGAGCGACGACGAGATCCGCCGGGTGACGGAGGGGCCGGACGCCGCGGGCTGGACCCCGCTCGAGTCCGCGCTGGTGCGCGCGGCCGGCGAGCTGATCGCCGACGGCGCGGTGGGCGACCAGACCTGGAAGACGCTCGCCGGCGAGCTCGACGAGCACCAGCTCATGGACGTGGTCTTCACCGTGGGCACCTACGAGATGGTGGCCTTCGCGCTCCGCTCGTTCGGGGTGGAGGCCGACGACGACCTCCTCCCGTACCTTCACCGGGGCCGGTGACCGTGGCCGGGGTCGTGACCTCGGCCGGGCGGGTTCTCGAGGTGCTGCGCAGACTCATTCTCAACAACGCCCTGCTGCCCGGTGCCCGGCTGGCCGAGACCGAGCTGGCCGACCAGCTGGGGGTCAGCCGGACCCCGGTCCGGGAGGCGCTGCGCCAGCTGGCCGCCGAGGGGCTGGTCGAGCTCTCGCCCAACCGGGGCGCCCGGGTCGCCGGCTGGTCGCCGGCCGAGCTGGAGAGCGTCTTCGAGCTGCGTTCGACGCTGGAACCGCGCCTGACCGGGATGGCCGCGGAACGGGCCGACGAGGGCGACCTCGCCGAGCTGGAGAAGCTGGCGAACGAGATGTCGGCGGTCGGCTCACCCGGTCCGGAGCAGGACCTGGAGGCGCTCATTCCGCTGAACGCGGCGTTCCACGAGCGGCTGGTGCAACTGGCCGACGCTCCGGCCTTCGCCGCGGCCCTGGCCGGGGCGATCCGCACCCCGCTGGTGATGCGGAACTTCCACGCCTACGACGACGCCTCGATGCGCCGCAGCCTGGCGCACCACATCGAGATCGTCGCGGCCATGCGCGCCGGTGATCCGCAGTGGGCGTCCGCGGTGATGATCGCCCATCTCCGGAACGCCCGGGCCGTCATGCTGCGGACCACTTTCCCAACCGCGGACCCCGGCGGCGTGACACGGGGTCGATAGCCCAGGTACGCCCCCCGCGACACAGCGCGGTCACGGGTACAGGGCGGTCACGACGGAACCCAGGAGGCGTGGATGCGTCTGAAGGACAAGGTCGCGGTCATCACGGGCGCGGGCTCGGGAATCGGCAAGGCGATAGCGCACCGGTTCGCCGCCGAGGGGGCGAGCGTGGTCTGCGCCAGCGTCAGCGGCCGGGCGATCGACGTCGCCGCCGAGATCGGTGACGGGGCGCTCGGAGTACAGGCGGACGTCAGCGACGAGGCGGACGTCCAGCGCATGATCGGAGCCGCCGAGGAGGCGTTCGGCCGGATCGACATCCTGGTGAACAACGCCGGGTTCGGCGGCAAGTTGAAGCCGATACACGAGCAGAGCACGGAGGACTGGGACCGCGTTCACGGCGTGAACCTGCGAGGCGTCTTCTTCTGCATGAAGTACGGCATCATGTCGATGCGCCGGACGGGCGGCGGCTCCGTCGTGAACATCTCCTCCACGACCGCGGTCATCGGCTGGAAGCACCACGGGATCTACGGGGCGGCCAAGGCCGGCGTGAACCAGCTGACCAGGGTCGCCGCGCTC
This sequence comes from Frankia sp. Mgl5, assembly GCF_023242985.1. Lineage (NCBI taxonomy): Bacteria > Bacillati > Actinomycetota > Actinomycetes > Frankiales > Frankiaceae > Frankia > Frankia sp. Mgl5. Next base: position 4,605 of record NZ_JALKFY010000842.1, read on the forward strand.
GACTACGCCGACGACAACATCCGGGTGAACGCGGTGTGCCCCGGCACGATCTGGACCGGTCTCGTGCAGATGTCCAAGGAGCACCCGGAACCGCCGCCGGGGGTCTTCCGCCTCCCCGGGATCCCGATGGACCGCTGGGGCGTGTCCGACGAGATCGCCGCGGCGGCCCTGTTCCTGGCCAGTGACGAGGCGTCCTACGTCACGGGTGTGCTGATGCCGGTGGACGGCGGCTACGCCGTCGGCTTCTCCGGGATGGGCGCCGAGAAGTCGGGCCAGCCGACCGCCTGAGGCGGTGCCGCGGAGCGGCCCGGCTACGACACCGGCCCGGCCGCCCCGGGGCCGTCTAGCGCGGGGACATCCGCAGCGCGCCGTCCATCCGGATGACCTCGCCGTTGAGGTAGTCGTGGTCGATGATCGACAGGGCCAGCTGGGCGTACTCGTCCGGCCGGGCGAGCCGCTGCGGGAACGGCACCGAGGCGGCCAGGCCGGCGCGGAACTCGTCCGAGACGGTGGCGAGCATCGGCGTCTCGACGATGCCGGGGGCGATCGTGCACACCCGGATGCCGTACTGGGCGAGGTCGCGGGCGGCGGGCAGGGTGAGGCCGACGACGCCGCCCTTGGACGACGCGTAGGCCGCCTGGCCGATCTGGCCCTCGTAGGCGGCGACGGAGGCGGTGTTGATGATGACGCCGCGCTGGCCGTTGTCGTCCGGCTCGGTCTCGGCGATCGCCGCGGCCGCGGTGGAGAGCACCGCGAACGTGCCGACCAGGTTGATCTGGATCACCTTCGCGTAGAAGTCGAGGTCATGGCGCCGGCCCCGGCTGAGGATGCGCTGCGACGGGCCGATGCCGGCGCAGTTCACGACGACGCGCAGCGGCACACCCGTCCCGGCCGCGGTGTCGACGGCGGCGGCCACCTGGTCGCCGACGGTCACGTCAGCTCCCAGGTAGGTGATGCCGGTGACCGGCGGCGCCGACTCGATCGACGCCGGCAGGTCCAGCGCGAAGACGGTGGCGCCGTGCGCGGCGAGCGCGGCGGCGGTCGCGGCCCCGAGGCCGGAGGCCCCTCCGGTGACGATGGCGGCGGTGTCGGTCAGTTTCATTCAGCGGCTCCTGGTTCGCGGTCAACGGACTTGATGGTGGCAGGCTGGCCGGTCACGTGCTCGTGGCCGGCCGTCTCGCCCGCCGCCAGTGCGAGCCGGCGGGCCTCCCGGCGCAGGACCTTGCCGTAGGAGCTCTTGGGCAGCGTGTCGACGTAGATGATCTTCTTCGGCTTCTTGAAGCGGGCGATGTGGGTGAGGCTGAATTCGATGAGGTCGTTCGCCGGGGGCGGCGCGGCCGCGGGCACGACCGCGGCGACGACGTTCTCGCCCCAGAGCTCGTCGGGTACACCGAAGACCACGACCTCGGCGACGGCGGGATGCTGGATCAGCACCTCCTCGACCTCCCGTGGGTAGATGTTGGACCCGCCGGAGATGATGACGTCGCTGCTGCGGTCGAGGAGGAACAGGCGGCCGTGCTCGTCGAGGCGGCCGATGTCACCGGTGTGCAGCCAGCCGCCCCGCAACGCTCGGCTGGTCGCCTCCGGGTTGTTCCAGTAGCCGCGCATCACCACGTCCCCGCGGACGCAGATCTCGCCTTCCTCGCCGGCGGGCAGCGGCCGGTCGTCGGCGCCCATGATCTGCACCTCGACCCCCGGGTGTGCCACGCCCGCCGAGTCGAGGGGGGTGTCGGGTGAGGCGCCGTGGTCGAGGTAGGTGATGGTCATGGGTGACTCGCCCTGGCCGTAGATCTGCACGAACACCGGCCCGAACCGCTCGATCATCGCGCGGGAGTGCTCGACGTGGATGGGCGCGCCGCCGTAGACCGCACAGCGCAGCGAGCTCGTGTCCGTCTCGGGGGCGCCGAGCAGCTTCACGATCATCGTCGGCACCAGGAAGGCGATGACGGTGATCCGTTCGCGCGCGACGAGCTCGAGCACCTCGGCCGGGTCGAACCCGCCGCCGTCGTGGATCAGGTTCTCGGCGCCGCGGGCGATCGCGCCCAGGGAGTACAGGCCGCTGCCGTGGGACAGCGGCGCGACGTGCAGGGCGAGGTCCGAGGGCCGGTAGTCGCACACGTCGGCGAGCAGCGTCCAGGTCGTGACGGTGAGGTTGCGGTGGCTGAGCTCGGCCCCCTTGGGGCGGCCGGTCGTCCCCGACGTGTAGAACAGCCAGGCGAGGTCGTCCCCGGCGACGTCGACCGGTACCAGCTCGGCGGAGCCCTCGGCCAGCAGCCGGTCGAACCCGCTCGGGCCGCCTCCGGCAGTCCTGCCGGCAACGGCACCGTCTCCGGTGTCGGCGCTGACACCGGCGCCGACGCCGTGGACGTCGACCACCACCTCCTGGACCCCGGTGAGATCGAGGCCGGCGACTGTGCCCGCGCCGGCGTGGACGAACGCCCGGGCGCCGCTGTCGTCCAGGATCACCTGGATCTCCGGGCCGGCCAGCTTGGCGTTCACCGGCACGGTGACCAGGCCGGCGTGCCAGGCCCCGAACAGCACGGCCAGGTACTGCGGGCAGTTGGGCAGCAGCACCGCGACCCGGTCGCCGCGTTGCAGGCCGCGCCCGAGCAGCGCCGAGCCGAATCTGGCCGCCTGCTCGCGCAGCTCGCCGTAGGACGTCCGGCGTCCGGCGAACCGCACCGCGCACCGGTCCGGGTGCCGCCGCGCCGAGGCGGTCAGCAGGCTCGCGACGTTGACCATCGTCAACCTCCATCTGGTCGAGCGGACCGCGGCTGCGGGGACGGCCACCCGGGCTCCCCGCCGAGCTCGTCGAGGACCTCCCGGGTGTGCTCGCCGAGCCTGGGCGCGGGGCCGGCGACCCGGCCGGGGGTCCGCGAGAACCAGGTCGGGATGCCGGGGAAGCGCACCGGGCCGTTGCGGCTCGGCACCGTCTCGAAGAAGCCGGCCTCGTTCAGGTGCGGGTTGTCGAAGAGCTCGTCGAGCGTGCGCACCGGCGCGGCGGGGATGTCGAGGGAGCGCAGCAGGTCGAGCCACTCCTTCGTCGTGCGCTGCAGGAACGTCTCGGCCAGCAGGGCGTAGACGACGTCGATCCGGCGGGCACGCTGGGCGAGGGTGGCGAACTGCTCGCCGGCCCATTCCGGCCGCACGGCGCCGACGAAGGCGGACCACTGCTTGTCGTTGTAGACCAGCGCGGAGATCTGGCCGTCGCGGGTGCGGTAGGGCCGGCGGTTCGGGGTCACCGCGCGGGGGTAGAGCGCGGGGCCCAGCGGCGGGGTGAACATCGCGCCGTTGGCGTGCTCGACCAGCATGAAGGCGGCCATGGTCTCGAACATGGCGACCTCGACCTCCTGCCCCTCGCCGGTGCGCTCGCGGTGGAACAGTGCCATCACGGTGGCGTAGAGGGCGGTCAGCCCGGCGACCTTGTCGGCGAGGATGGTGCCCACGTAGCTCGACTCGCCGGTCAGCTGCTCCTGGGCGAACGGCAGCCCGCACTCCGCCTGGATCGTGTCGTCGTAGGCGGTGAGATCGGCGTCCGGGCCGCGCCGCCCGTACCCGTAGCAGTTGGTGTAGACGATCGACGGGTTGATCGCGGCCACCTCGTCGTAGCCGAAGCCGAGCCCGGCGATCGCCTTCGCCCGCATCGAGTGGACGAACACGTCCGCGCCCGCGACGAGCCCGCGCAGCGCGTCCCGGCCCTCGTCGGAGCGCAGGTCCAGCACGACGCCGCGTTTGCCGCGGTTGACGTTGACGAACACGCCGCCCATGGCGGGCTCCGGCCCGACCGAGATGTAACGGGTGTTGTCGCCGGCGGGGGGCTCGATCTTGATCACGTCCGCCCCCATGTCGGCCATGATCTGCGTGCAGTGGGGACCCATGACCATCGCGGTCAGATCGACGACCCGAACGCCCGACAGCGGACCAGCCTTCACGTATCGACCACTCCTCGATCGACAGGACCCGGCCGGCCAGGAACCGCGCCACGCCGAGAATAAGGGATGAATCCTTGTAAGGATAGTGATATCAAGATGTCGTGAGCAGCACTCGTGAAACACCGCAGCGCACGGATCCGCAGCCCCTGAGCGGGACGTCCGCCCAGGTCGCGCGGATCCCCGGCCCGATCGCCGGCGTGCTCGACGCCGCTCTCGCGGCCCGCCCGCAGGCCGCGGCGGTCGAGGCGGTCTCGGGTATCTGGTCGTATGCCGAGCTCGACGAGCAGGCGGACCGCGCGGCCGGCGCGCTGTGGTCGCTCGGCGTGCGCCCGGGTGACCGCGTCGCGGCCTGCCTGCCCAATGACCTCGACATCGTCGCCGCGTTCCACGGCGCGCAGCGGATCGGCGCCGTCTGGGCGGGGATCGGCGAGGCGCTCGCCGCGAGCGAGCAGCAGGAGCTGCACGAGATCTGCGATCCCACCGTCGTGCTGGCCGGCCCCCGCTACCTGCTGGACTCCCCCGGCCGCGTCGACCCCGACCGCTGGGCGGGCCTGCTCGCCCGCGGCGAGCGCGCCCCCCGGATCGAGCACGACATCGACGCCCCGGCCGGCATCGCGTTCACCAGCGGGACGTCGGGACGCCCCAAGGCGGTCGTGCACAGCCAGCGCAACCTGCTCCTGCCGGGCGCGGTGCTCGTCGCGACCCGGGGCTGGGGCCCCGAGCTGCGCAAGGGCGACAGCTTCCCGTTCACGATCCTCAACCTGATGGTGCTCTCCACCCTGCTCACCGCGCAGGCCGGCGGGTGCGCGGTGGTGATGAACCGCCGGGACGTCGCCGGCGTCGTCGAGTGGATCTCCAGCCGGCAGGTCAACGTGTGGAACGGCGCGCCCGCGCAGCTGCACGACCTCGCCGCCCGTCCCGAGGCCGGGATCGGCTCGCTGCGGGAGGTCTGGAGCGGCGGCAGCGACACCGCGGACGCGCTGCGCCGGGCGTTCGCCGACGCGCACGGGCTGGCGCCCCGGGCCACCTACGGCCTGACCGAGGCACCGACCGTCGTGTCGATCGACCCGCCGGGCGACGAGTGGCGCCCGGGGACGAGCGGCCAGGTGCTGCCGCACTACGACGTGGCGGCCTACGACGACGAGGGCCGCCGGCTGCCCGCCGGTGAGCTCGGCGAGCTGCGGCTGAGCGGCGCCACGACCGGCCCGTGGGCCGGTGTCTGGCGGCCGACGCTCGGGTTCTGGGAGAACGGCGCCGTCCGACCGCTGGAGCCGGGACCGATCGCCACCGGCGACATCGGGACCGTCGACGCCGACGGGTGGCTGACCGTGCTCGACCGCAAGAAGCTGATCATCATCCGGGGCGGCGCGAACGTCTACCCGCTCGAGGTGGAGCGGGTCATCGCGACGTTCCCGGACGTCGCCCGGGTCGCGGTGTGCGGGGTGCCCGACGAGCGGCTCGGGCAGCGGGTGGCCGCGGTGCTCGAGAGCGGCACCGGCGGCCCGCTCGACACCGGCGCGCTCACCGAGCTGTGCCGGCGCGAGCTGTCGCCGTACAAGGTCCCGGAGTTCTGGACCCAGGTCGACGCCCTGCCGGTGAACGCGATGGGCAAGGTGCAGCGCACCGGGCTGGCCGAGCTCGTCGGCCAGCCGCGCCCCGCCGGACGCTAGGGCCGGGGGACGAAGAGTGAGCATTCGGCTGGGCGAGGACGAGATCTGGGAGTTCGTCGGCGCCGCGCACACGGGGGTGCTCACCACCCTGCGCGCGGACGGCGCGCCGGTCTCGCTGCCGACGTGGTTCGTGGTCGTCGACCGGACGGTCTGCCTGTCCACCCCGTCCGGGGCGCGCAAGCTGGGCCGCGTCCGGCGCGACCCGCGGGCGGCGTTCCTCGTCGAGTCCGGGCGGGCCTGGGCCGAGCTGCGCGCGGTGCACCTCAGCGGTCGGGTGGGCCCGGTCGAGGACGACGCCACCCGCGACCGCGTCCGGAGCCTGCTGGACGAGAAGTACGCGGCGTTCCGGGTCTCCCCGCAGCGGCTGCCGGACGCGGCGCGGTCGGCGTACACCGACCGCGCCGTCCTCCGGCTCGTCCCGGACGAACGGGTGCTCAGCTGGGACAACAGCCGCATCCGCCTGTCCGGCGACTGAGCGCCGCCGCCGCACGCTGGCGGTCCGGGTGCTGACGGTCCGTCAGCGCGGGGCTGTGCGACAGGACCGAGCGGCTGTCTCCCGGCGGTGCGGCCCGCCGGTCCTGTCGGCCGCACGTCTCAGGTGTTCCGGCCGCCGTTGACGCCGAAGACCTGGCCGGTGATGTAGCCGGCCTCGTCACTGACGAGGAACGCGCAGGCGGCGGCGACGTCCTCGGCGCGCCCGATCCGGCCGACCGGCGTCCGGGCCGTCTGCTGCTCGACGTTCATGAGGCCGCCCCGCTCCTGCGCGCGCAGCATCGGGGTGTCGATGAACCCCGGCGGGATGGTGTTGACGGTGATGCCGCGCGGCCCGAACTCGAGGGCGAGCACCTTGGTGAGCCCGAGGATCCCCGACTTGGCGGTGACGTAGGAGCCCAGCCGGGGCGTGCCGCTGTGCACGCTCGACGAGGAGATGTTGACGATGCGCCCCCAGCCCTCGGCGAGCATGTCGGGCAGGATGGCCTGGCAGCAGTAGAAGGTGCCGTTGAGGTTGACGGCGAGCGACTTCTCCCACATCGCGTCGGTGATCTCGAGGAACGGGCTCGGGCGGGTCATCCCGGCGTTGTTGACCAGGATCGTCGGCCGGCCGAGCCGGCCGCGGGCCTCGTCCACCGCCGCGTTGACCGCGGCCCGGTCCGCCACGTCGGCGGCCAGGCCGATCGCCTTCCCGCCGGCCTCCTCGATGGAGCTGGCGACAGCCTCGGCGGCGGAGCCGTCCAGGTCGAGGATCGCCACCAGGGCCCCGTCGGCGGCCAGCCGCCGGCTGATGGCCTCCCCGATGCCCGACCCGCCTCCGGTGACGACCGCTGTGCGGCCGGTCACTGGATCGGCTCGTCGCCGGCGAGGGTGATGCGGTGCATCCGGCGCGGCTCGGTCTGGTCGAACGGGCGGACCCGGTGGACCAGCCCGCGGTTGTCCCAGATCACCATGTCCCCCGCCGTCCACGAGTGCGAGAACACCCGGTTCGGCGCGGTGGCCCGCTCCTCCAGCTCGTCGAGCAGCGCCCGGCCGTCCTCGCGACTCATCCCGACGATGTGCGACGTCGTCGAGCCGAACACCAGCGAGCGCCGGCCCGACCGGTGCTGCCACACCAGCGGGTGCTCCCGCGACGGCCGCTTCGCCCAGTCCGCCAGCTGCTCCGGGGTCGGGTTCGGGTACGCGGGGCGCACGATCGCCTCCAGGGTGTGGATCACCCGGAGGTCGGCGAACCGCTCCTTCTCCGCGTCGGTGAGATCGTCGTAGGCGGCGTAGGTGCTGGCGAACTCCGTCTCGCCGCCCCGCTCGGTGACCACCTCGGCGGTCATCACCGACGCCTTCGGCGGGATGTCGTGGTCGAGCGCGCCGTCGATGTGCCAGGCGACGTTGCCCCGGAAGTACTCCGCCCGCGGATGCGAGGGGTCCCAGTTGATCTCGTTGATCTCCGGGATGTCGTAGGGCGGGGAGGTCGGGAAGGAGATCAGCTCACCCAGCCGCCGGCAGAACGCGACCTGGGTGGCGGGGTCGATGTTCAGCCCGCGGAAGAGCAGCGCGCCGTTCTCCTCGAGTGCCGTCAGGCACGCCGAGGGCAGATCCTGGTCGTTGATCAGGCGGTCGGCGTCGACGCCGAGCACCTCCGCCCCGACCTTCTCACCCAGCTTCTCCGTGACGATCGCGGCCATCGGTCATGCTCCTCTCACCGTCGCGTCCCACCGGCCCAGCCCCGTCGCGCCCGACGGCGCGGCCCACCCGGCGCGGCTCGCGCCAACACCCCCGCGCCGCCCCGGCGTCGAGCCGGGGCGGCGCTGGCGCCGTCTCATCAGGCCGGGGCAGGGGCCGTCTCGCCCGCCAGCCGGCTGGCCGCCAGCGCACGCAGATCAGCGGACTTGATCTTCGCGCTGCCGGTGACCGCGATGTCCTCCTCGCGGAAGAAGAGCACCCGGCGCGGCACCTTGTAGCTCGCCAGCCGCTCCCGCAGGAAGCCGCGGATCTCCTCGGCGTCGAGGCTCACACCGTCGTGCGCGACGACGCAGGAGACCACCATCTCGCCGAGCGTCTCGTGCGGGACGCCGACCGTCGCCGCCACCTTGACACCGGGATAGGTCCCGAGGGTCTCGTCGACCTCCCGGGGCGAGACGTTCGCGCCCCCGGTCTTGATGATGTCGGTGAGCCGGCCCTTCCAGAACAGCAGGTCGTCATGGTCGAGGTAGCCGCCGTCGCCGGTGCGGAAGAAGCCCTCGGCGTCGAGCGTCTCGTCGAGCGGGGTGCCGACGTAGCCCAGCATGAGCGTGGGCCCCTTGACGCAGATCTCGCCCTGTTCGCCGCGCGGGACGACGACGCCGGTGAGCGGGTCCACGATCTTGAGCGTGACGCCCGGGAGCGCCTCGCCACTGCTGTCCCGGTGCCGCTCCGGCGGCGTGTCGGCCGGCAGGCCGGTCGTGAGCGTGAAGGTCTCGGTGTTGCCGTAGGCGTGCCCCGGTTCCTCCCAGCGGGCCGAGACCGTCGGGTGCCGCGCGATCGCGGACCTGACGTCCGCGAAGCGCATGCTGCTCAGGTCGACGTCCTTCCAGTTCGGCGCCGCCTCGAGCTGGGCCCACTGGTGCGGCCAGGCGAACGGGAAGTTGACCTTCTCCGCGTCCATCAGCTCGAGCGCCTCGGCGGGCAGGAACGTCGGCTGCAGGACGACGGAGCCGCCGCTGGCGAAGGTCGCGCCGAGCGCCATGCCGAAGTTCCCCGACCAGAAGAAGCCGTTGGCCGTCCAGCAGCGGATGTGGTCCTCCGGGTCGAACCGGTACATGCGCCGGAAGCGCCATAACTGGATGGCGACACCGCGGTGCGAGTTCAGGATGCCCTTCGGCCGGCTCGTGGTGCCCGACGAGAAGAACAGCAGGGCCGTGTCACTCGGCTGCACGGCCGCGCCCGTGGCCTCGACCAGCTCACGGGGCTCGTCGCGGCCGCGGGCGAGGAAGTCCTCCCAGGTCTCGATCGCGCCGGTGGGGCCGCCGTCCCCGAGCACGACCACGCGGCGCAGGAAGGGGAACCGGGCCGACTCCAGCGCGCCGGGCTCGGCCCGGGCGATCTCCGGCTCCAGCTCGGTCAGCACGGCCGCGAAGTCCTTCTTCAGCACGCTGCGCTCGAGCAGCAGCACCGAGGCGCCGGAGATCCGCAGCAGGTCGTCCAGCTCGGACCGGGTCGAGAACGTGCTGAGGGCGACGGCGACACCCCCGGCGAGCGAGATGCCGAACACCGCCGAGATCCACTCGGGGCGGTTCGTCATCAGGACCCCGACCCGGCTGTCCTTGCCGACCCCGCAGGCGCGCAGCGCGCTCGCCACCTCGACCGCGCGTTCCCACAGCTCGCTGTACGTCCAGCGCACGGCGTCCGCCCCGTCCCCCGGGGTGCGCGCGACGAGCGCCTCGCGATCGCCGTACCTCGCCGTGACCTCACGCAGGAACCCGGGGAGCGTCAGCGCCCCGAGACCCGGCTCGTCGCCCAGCGGCGGGCCCGACACGATCGACAGGGAGCGCGGGTTCCCCGCACTCTCCCCCGTACCGTTCGGTCCCGCCGCGGCCGGTTCCGCGGTGAGCGGTTGCGCACCCATCGATCAGCTCCCGGCCACGCGGTCACGCCGGAACGGCAGCTCGACCTCGGCGGTGCAGGTGACCAGCACGCCGCCGTCCTGGTTGGTGAGCCGCAGCTTCACGTGGACGAGCGGGACGCCCCAGGCCGACTCCTCCTCCTTGGCGACCACCTCGGCGTCGAAGTAGGTGACGTCACCCTCGAACGCCGGGCCGCGGAAACTGGACTTGGTGTGGCGCACCAGGCCGTCGTGGCCGGCCCAGTAGGAGAGGTAGTCGGTGCACCAGGCGCCCATCGTGGCGCCGTAGCCGTAGGCGCGGGGCATGCCGACCTCGCCGGCCTTGTCGGCGTCGATGTGACCGCGGGACGGCCCGACGTAGAGCCCGTCGCGCAGCCGCGGGTCGATCCGGGCGCCCTCCTCGTCGAAGCCGAAGCCCTCCACCCAGCCCGGGTCCTGGTAGACCCAGGGGTCCTTGATGCCGGGGGGCGCCGTCCAGTGGAACGTCCCCCAGATGTTGAAGATGAAGGCGCGGTACTCGGTGGTGAAGCTGGCGATGCTGTGCGGGCCGATCACCCGCCGCGGCAGGGTGTCACCCACACTGACGTCCTCGAAGGCCGGCGAGAGGCCGGCGCGGTTCGAGGTGAGCCAGTCGTGGCGGAGCTTCTCGACCTCGGCCAGCTCAGTGCTCGTCCAGTTCTTCCTGGCGCCGAGCTGGTTCTCGTGCATGCCGCGCTTCTCCGCCTCGGCGGCGAGGTAGCGGATGGCGGTCGACCGCTCGCGGGCCACCAGGGCGCCGTGCTGGTTGCGGTGAGCCGTGTCCCCGCGGGCGAACATCGTCGGCCCGGCGAACTTCGTCTCGGTGACCTTGTAGTCGTGGAAACGCCGCTCCTGGATCAGCTTGTCGCCGACCCGGATGGGGCTGCCGTAGAACCACCACTCCTCGCCGCCGAAGAGCAGATGGCTGCCGGGGATGTACCCGACGCAGGAGGGCGCGCAGCCGTGGCCGTAGTCCAGGCCGACCGCGATCGACTGCGGGGCGATCAGGCCGCCGTACCGGGACTCACGCGCGAACTCCTCGTCCCAGTGCAGCGGGTTGGGGTAGTCCATCGCCATCACCCAGCGGCGGATGTCCGTCGCGGTGCACGGGTCCCACAGCTGCCCCCCGCCGATCGGCAGGCCGACCCGGTGGTCGACGTCGGAGAGGTCGAGCTCGATCTTCGACTCGGTGGGCTTCTCGCTCATCTCGGTGCTCCCGCCCTATCTGTTGACGTCGACGACGATGCGGCCGCGGACCTTGCCGTCGAGCAGACGGCGGGCCGCCTCGACCGCGTCGGCCAGCGTGATCTCCTCGGCGATCAGCTCGAGGGCGCTGACGTCCAGGTCGCGGGCGAGGCGCTCCCAGGCGGCCAGCCGCGGCTTCGCGGGCGCCATCACGCTGTCGATGCCGAGCAGCGACACCCCGCGCAGGATGAACGGCGCGACCGATGCCGGGAAGTCCATGCCCTGGGCCAGCCCGCAGGCGGCGACCGTGCCGCGGTAACGGGTCTGCGCGCAGGCGTTCGCCAGGGTGTGGCTGCCGACGGAGTCGACGACGCCCGCCCAGCGCTCCTTCTGCATCGGCTTGCCGGGCCCGGAGAGATCGGCGCGGTCGATCACCGTCGTCGCGCCGAGCTGACGCAGGTAGTCGGCCTCGGAGGCCTTCCCGGTGGCGGCGGCGACCGTGAACCCGGCCTTGGCCAGGAGTGCGACCGCCACGCTGCCGACGCCGCCGGTCGCCCCCGTCACCAGGACCTCGCCCTGCTCCGGCGTCACGCCGTGGGAGAGCAGGGCGTCCACGCAGAGGCCGGCCGTGTAGCCGGCGGTGCCGATCGCCATCGCCTGGCGGGCGGTGAAGACCGCGGGCAGCGGCACCAGCCAGTCCCCGTTCAGGCGGGCGCGCTGGGACAGCCCGCCCCAGTGGGTCTCGCCCACGCCCCACCCGTTGAGGACGACGCGGTCGCCCTTCTTCCAGTCCGCGTGCGTGCTGTCGGTGACGACACCGGCGAGGTCGATGCCGGGCACCATCGGGAACTTGCGAACGACCGGCGAGCTGGCCGTGATCGCGAGGGCGTCCTTGTAGTTCAGCGTGGAGTACTCCACCTCGATGTCGACGTCACCGGCCGGCAGCTGCGCCTCGTCCAGGCTGGTGACGGCGGCCGTCTGACCGGCCTCGCCCTTTTCGATCAGAATCGCGGAGAACATCGGAGATCTAGTCCTTCCTCAGCGCGCCGGGAATCCGGCGCGCGAACCCTCACATGTCGGGCTAGTAGCCGTGGATGCCCTTGGTCTCCAGGTACTCGTGGAAACCGAACTCGCCCCACTCGCGCCCGTTCCCGCTCTTCTTGTAGCCGCCGACCGGACCGCCGAAGTCGAACCCGTCGTTGATCGCGACCCACCCGGCCCGGATCCGCCGGGCGACGGCGCGCGCCGCCTCGAGGTCCGCGCCGGCCACATAGCCGGCGAGGCCGTACTCGGTGTCGTTCGCGAGCTCGACGGCGTGATCCACGCTGTCGTAGCCGTGAATCGTGAGCACCGGCCCGAAGATCTCCTCCCGGCCGATGGTCATGTCGTTCGTGACGTCGGCGAAGACGGTGGGCTTGACGTAGAAGCCCTTGTCCAGCCCGTCCGGGCGACCGGTCCCGCCCGCGACCAGCGTGGCGCCCTCGTCGATGCCCTGCTGGATCAGGCCCTGGATCTTCTCGAACTGGCGCCCGGACACCACCGGCCCGATCGTGAACTCGCCGTTGGGGTCGCCCACGGTCACCTGCGCCGCGGCCTCGCGGGCGGCGCTGATCGCCTCGTCCATCCGGGCGCTGGGCACCAGCAGGCGCGCGGGCGCCGTGCAGGTCTGCCCGGAGTTGCCCATCATGTTGAGGACGCCCTTGGCGACGTTCTCGGCGAAGTCCTGGTCGTCGAGGACGATGTTCGGGCTCTTGCCGCCCAGCTCCTGGGTCACCCGCTTCACCGTGGGCGCGGCGTTCTTGGCGATCTCGATGCCCGCGCGGGTGGAGCCGGTGAACGAGATCAGGTCCACGTCGGGATGCGCCGACAGCGGCACGCCCACGCTGGGGCCGTCGCCCTGGACCAGGTTGAACACGCCGGCGGGAACCCCGGCCGCCTCGAAGATCTCGGCGAGGATCTGCCCGGTGAAGGGCGACTCCTCGGACGGCTTGAGCACCACGGTGCAGCCCGTGGCGAGCGCGGGGAGGACCTTGACCGCGATCTGGTTGATCGGCCAGTTCCACGGCGTGATCAGGCCGCAGACCCCGATCGGCTCGAGGACCACGCGGGTGACCCCGCGCTGCTCCTCGAAGGAGAAGTTCTTGAGGATCTCGATCGCAGTGGTCAGGTGCCCGGCGCCGAGGCCGACCTGGAAGCCGTTGGCCAGCGCGGCCGGCGCGCCCATCTCCTCGGTCAGCGCGGTGGCGAGGTCGCCGGCACGCTTCTGGTAGACGTCGAGGATGCTCTCGAGGACCGCGATCCGCTCCTCGCGGCTGGTCGCCGACCAGCTGGGGAAGGCGGCCCGGGCGGCCGCGACCGCCCGGTCGACGTCGGTGGCGGAGCCGAGTGCCACCCGGCCGGCGAGCTGCTCGGTCGCCGGATTCACGACATCAAAGGTCCGCTGCTCGGCCGGCTCCGCCCACTGGCCGCCGATGTAGAACTTTAAGTATTCACGCATGACACCCTCCGTTCCTCTCCGAGATACTGTCAGGAATTCGCTGATATACGGGTCGGGGCCGGGATCACTGCGTTCCCTCGGCGTACCAGGTCCGGAACTCGTCGTAGCTCGGCATTTCCTCCGAGTTGGCCTTCGGGTCGACCGCGACGTGGATGACGGCGGTCTTTCCGCTGGCGTAGGCGCGCTTGATGGCGGGGGCGATGTCCTCGTCGCGCTCGACGTACTCGCCGTAGCAGCCGAAGCCCTCGGCGACCTTGTCCAGGCGGATGTTCTTGCTCCAGTGGACGCCGGTCTCCAGCGAGCCCTGGCCGAAGGTGCGCTTGTAGACGCCGACCTCGAGGCCCCAGGCGTAGTCGACGGCCACGACGCAGACCAGCGGGAGGTTCAGCCGGGCGGCCGTCTCCAGCTCGGCGATGTGGAACTGGAAGGACGAGTCCCCGGTGATCAGCATCATGGGGCGCTTGCCGCCGTCCGCCACCCCGGCGCCGACCGCGTAGGGCAGCCCGGTGCCCAGGTGGCCGAAGTTCTGGTTCCACATCACGTCGTGCGGCTTGGCCTGGGAGTACGTCCAGCCGAAGATCGTGGTGGCGCCGCCGTCGCGGATCATGATGCCGTCCGGCGGGAAGACCTTGGTGGCCTCGACGATCAGCCGCGCCGGGTGCACCGGCGACATCCCCGCCGGGGCGGTCTCCGCGAGTTCGGCCAGCTGGGCGGCGTCCTGGCGGATCCAGCCGTCGAGCTCGGGGGTCGGCGTGCGCGGGGTGTCCTTGAGGGCGTCGACGAGCTGCGGGACGACCGCGCGCAGGTCACCCACCAGCGGAACGTCGATCGACCGGTTCACCCCGATCGCCTCGGGGTCCTGCTCGATCAGGATCCACTTGCGGTTGGCCTCGTTCGCCACCCAGTGCCGGCCGCGACCGTAGTGCACCGGCTCGCCGAGCTCAGTGCCGATGGCCAGGCACAGGTCGGACTTGACCACCGCGTCGATCGACGCGGCCGAGAAGCCGTAGGGGAAGGTGCGGTCCTCCAGGCCCTTGATGAACGAGGTGCCGCCGGAGGTCTGGATGACCGGGCA
>NZ_JALKFY010000843.1:0-18734 GCF_023242985.1 Frankia sp. Mgl5
AGCAAGGACGACCGCGGCATCGTGACGGTCGAGACCCGCGGCCTCAACCAGGACGGCACCCTGGTCTGCATCTACCGGCGCAAGGTCATGGTCCCCAAACGGTCCTACGGCGAGGCGCGCGGGGGAGAACAGCCCGGCCGGCCCGAGCCCCGGGCCTCCTGACCCACCCCGTCCGTCCGCTGCCGCGGCGACCGACTCCGCGGCCCCTGGCCCGATCACCAGAGAGAGCATCATGGCTGATCTGCAGACCTCCCGTCCGGACGGCTCCCTGCAGGACGCCCCTCCCGGCGCGTCCGACGAGCTCGTCCTGACCGAGCACGGCCGGGTGCTCGTCCTCACCATGAACCGGCCGGCGGCGCGCAACGCCATGTCGCTGAGCCTGGCGACCGCGATCGCGGCCGCGCTCGAGCAGCTCGACGCCCGTGATGACCTGAGCATCGGCATCATCACCGGCGCGAACAAGACGTTCTGCGCCGGGATGGACCTGAAGGGCTTCGCCCGCGGCGAGCGTCCGATCGTGCCCGGGCGCGGCTTCGCCGGGCTGGTCCGCCAGCCTCCCCGCAAGCCGCTGATCGCAGCGGTCGAGGGCTACGCGCTCGCCGGCGGGTTCGAGATCGTGCTCTCCTGCGACCTGATCGTCGCCGCGCGGGATGCCAAGTTCGGCCTGCCCGAGGTGAAGCGCGGCCTGGCGGCGGCGGCCGGCGGACTGCTGCGGCTGCAGCGCCGCATCCCCTACCACCTGGCGATGGAGCTCGTCCTGACCGGCCGGATGTGGCCGGCGTCCGAGGCGGCCGAGGTCCACCTCGTCAACCGGCTCACCGAGCCGGGCGCGGCGCTCGGGGTCGCGCTCGAGCTCGCCGAGGAGATCTCCGCGAACGCGCCGCTGGCGCTCGCGGCCTCCAAGCAGGTGCTGTCACGATCGGTCGACTGGCCGCTCGAGGAGGCGTTCGAGCGCCAGGAGGAGTACGTCGCGGTGGTGCGCACCTCGGCGGATGCCAAGGAGGGCGCCGTGGCGTTCGCCGAGAAGCGCCCGCCGCGCTGGACCGGCCAGTAACCCACCACCACCACCACCACCAGCAGTAGACGAAGCCTCCGCCCTCCGCAGGGCGGAGGCTTCGTCATGTCCGGACCTGGTGCGTGCCGTGCCGCGGCATGTGCCCTGACCTGGCACGCCGTGCCCCGCCCGGCTCCGACTCACCCCTCAAATCAATATTGACGTCAGTATCAATACTGACTAGCATGCTGACATGGCCAAGAGACTGACCTTCCCGGTGTTCGACGCGGACAACCATCTCTACGAGACGCGCGACGCCTTCACCCGGCATCTCCCGGACCGTTACCGCGGCGCCGTCGACTATGTCGAGGTCCGTGGCCGGACGAAGATCGCAATCCGCGGCCAGATCAGCGATTACATCCCGAATCCGACGTTCGACGTGGTGGCGCGGCCCGGCGCTCAGGAGGAGTACTTCCGTGTCGGGAACCCCGAGGGGAAGTCCTACCGCGAGATCGTCGGGGACCCGATGCGCAGCATTCCGGCGTTCCGTGAGCCGGCGCCGCGCATCCAGCTCATGGACGAGCTCGGCGTCGACCGTGCGCTGATGTTCCCGACGCTCGCGAGCCTCCTCGAGGAGCGCATGCGGGACGACCCGGACCTGACCCATGCCGTGGTCCACTCGCTCAACGAGTGGATTCACGAGGTCTGGTCGTTCAACTACGAGAACCGCATCTTCACCACTCCGGTGATCACCCTGCCCATCGTCGAGAAGGCGATAGCGGAGCTGGAATGGGCGGCCGAGCGCGGCGCGCGGGCCGTCCTGATCCGCCCGGCGCCGGTGCCGGGCCTGCGCGGCTCGCGCTCGTTCGCGCTCCCCGAGTTCGACCCGTTCTGGCAGGCGGTGGTGGACGCCGACATCCTGGTGGCGATGCACTCCTCCGACAGCGGCTACTCGCGGTACCAGAGTGACTGGACCGGCCCGCAGGAGATGCTGCCGTTCCGCCCGGACCCGTTCCGCATGGTCACGATGGGGCACCGGCCGGCCGAGGACTCGATGACGGCGTTCGTCTGCGGCGGCGTCTTCGCCCGTTTCCCGAAGCTGCGGGTCGCCTCGATCGAGGCCGGCGGCGACTGGGTGGTGCCGCTGCTCGAGCACCTCGCCGACGCCTACACGAAGATGCCGCACGGTTTCGACGAGGACCCGGTGGAGGCGTTCCGGCGCAACATCTACATCAGCCCGTTCCACGAGGACAACATCGAGAAGCTCGTCGAGGCCATCGGTGTGGACCACGTCCTCTTCGGCTCTGACTATCCGCACCCGGAGGGCCTCGCCGAGCCGTGCAGCTACGTCGACCACCTGCCGGCCGGCATGCCGGAGGAGGACGTCAGGAAGATCATGGGCGAGAACCTCGCCCGTCTCACCGGAATCGCCGTTCCGGTCTGACGTTTCGGCCCTTGCTCGCCCTTGGCCCTGCCCGACAGGGGCCGGCGGGTGTGCCCCGTCGCGGAGTGGTCGACAGTGCGGACCTGTTACGGCCATGCTGGGACAAGTCCTCAGGTGACGTACGCAACCCGTCCGGGACGGGGGAGACGGCCCGCGGCGCCCGCCCAGGGAACCTCGAGACATCCGCGAAACCGGCAGCCGGGTTGCCCGCCACGGGCGGTCGGTCGGGCTGTGCCCGCGCCATTCGCGGGCGCTGCCGGGTAACACCGTCAGCAGGGGGCCGGCTGGCGATCAGCAGACAGAGCGGTCGTCGGCCCGGCGGCAGAAAGACCGGACCGGCAGTGAACAGCCGGCCGGTGGACAGAGTTGTCAGTTCCGCGTCGACGAAAGGTGATGACCGTTGGACCTGAACGGACGTTCAGCGATAGTGACGGGCGGTGCCGGCGGCCTCGGCGCCGCGACGGTGCGGCACCTGGCCGAGGTCGGCATGCACGTCGTGATCTTCGACCAGGACGGCGCGGCCGCGGCAACCCTGGCCAAGGAGCTCGGTGACTCGACCTCCGCCGTCGGTGGTGACGTCAACAGCGACGAGGACGTGCAGGCCGCGATCGAGGCCGCGCAGGCGGGCGGCCCGCTTTCCGTCGTCGCGAACGTGGCCGGCGGTGGTGTCAAGGGCGCCGGGCGCACCGTCGGGCGGGACGCGACGCCGCACGACAAGCCGGCGTTCATCAAGACCATGGAGATGAACGCGTTCGGCACCTTCAACGTGACCCGGCTGTCCGCCGCCGCGATGGCCGGCAACGAGCCGGACGCGGACGGCGCACGGGGGGTCGTGGTGAACACGGCCTCGATCGCCGGGATCGAGGGCCAGATCGGCCAGGTCTCCTACAGCGCGGCCAAGGCGGCCATCCTCGGCATGACCCTGCCGATGGCCCGTGACCTGGCCCCGATCGGCGTGCGGGTCTGCGCCATCGCGCCGGGGACCATGGGGACCCCGCGGATGATGGGCGTGCCGGAGCAGATGCGGGAGAAGTTCGTCCAGGACATCATCTTCCCGCGCCGGCTCGGCAAGCCCGAGGAGTTCGCGCTGCTGGTCGAGTCGATCGCCCGCAACTCCTATCTCAACGGCGAGAACATCCGCCTCGACGGCGCTCTGCGCTTCGGCCCCCGGTAGACGATGTTCTCCCTCGACTCGGTCCTCGCGTCCCTCGAGCTCGAAACGGTCGACACCGACCGCTACCGCGCCGGCAGCATCCAGCTCGGCGGCCCGGTGGCGCACGGCGGGCAGCTCCTGGCGCAGTCCCTGGTGGCGGCGCTGGTCGGCCAGGAGGGCAAGAAGGTCAAGACCCTGCACACCGTGTTCGCGCGGGCGGCGCGGCCGGACGTGCCGCTCGACATCGCGGTGACCCGCCAGCACTCCGGGCGGAGCCTGGCGGCCAGCGCGGTGTCGATCAGCCAGGGCGGGCGGCTCTGCGTGCAGTCGCAGGTGCTGCTCACCGGCGACGAGCCCGACTTCATCAGCTACGCCGAGACCCACCCGGCGCCGCCTCCTGTCCCGCCGACCGAGCCGGCGGGCGCCGAGGGCGTGAACGGCACGGCGGGCGCGGCGAACGGCTCCGGCGGCTGGCAGGTGCGCGTCGTCGGCGACGTGGACATCAGTGACCCCGACGCGGTGGGCCCGCCCGAGCTCGACGTCTGGATCCGCTGGCCCGGGGCGTCCGATGACCTGGTGACCTCGCAGGCGCTGTTGGCGTTGTCCACTGACAGCTTCCTCATCGGGACCGCGATGCGGCCGCACCCCGGTGTCGGCCAGGCGCTGGCCCACGTGTCGCTGTCGACCGGGGTGCTCAGTCACACGATCACCTTCCACCAGCCCGGACCGGCGTCGGAATGGGTGCTGCTGTCGCACCGCAGCCCGTACGCGGGGCACGGCCGCAGCTACGGCCAGGGCAGCGCGTACCGCGGCGGGGGCGCTCTCGTGGCGTCCTTCGTCCAGGACAACATGATCAGGGCGATGGCGGCCTCTGGCAGCCGTCACCTGTGAGCCGAGGCGTGATCCCCCCCGGGTCGGCGTGAGCGCCCGGGCCGCCCCGGGACCAGTGGTCCCCGGGCGGCCCGGTCCTCCCCGTTCAGGGCGCGATGCGATGGGCCAGGTGTTCTCCCCAGGGGGATCTGGGCCTCTCGCCAGGCGATAACACATGTGTCGACACCTTCGAGCCCCTTCTGAGAGAATTTCGCATGGTGGCGGTGAGCGACCGGCGTCCTGGATCAGGCAGCGCGTGCCGGGCGTCGCTGACCGCCTCTCGTCCGGTGACGCCGGGTGAGGGCGCGGTCGCGGAACGGGAGACTTCGATGGTGGGCGCCGGATTTCTGGTAACGCCGGCGCTGGCGTCGATTTCGGCCCGGACTCCTTCACCTGCAGGGCTCGAGGTGGGTCGACGTCGCGAGTCTCTGCATGCCTTGACTCCGACGTCGACCTCAGTAATATGAAACACCTCACAGCGGCGGGACGTGTGCTCCGGCCATGCGAGGTTCGTGGTACCCATCAGAGGAGCGAACTTGTCGGAGCATGAAGCGGTAATCGTCTCGACCGCACGGACGGCGATCGGCACCGCGGGCAAGGGTTCCCTCGTCGATGTCGACGCTTTCGAGCTGGGCACGCAGGCCGTCGCGGAGGCAGTTCGGCGGTCCGGTATCGACAGCGCGGACATTGATGACGTCGTCCTGGGCGAATCGCTTTACGGCGGCGGCGACATCGCGCGTTACGCGGCCATCGAGGCTGGTTTCGCGAACGCCGCCGGCGTCGCGCACAACCGGCACTGCGCGTCGGGGCTCGTCGCGGTGCAGACCGCCGCCGCCTCGATCATCTCCGGGATGGACCGTGTCGTCGTCGCGGGCGGCACGAACTCCTCCTCCACGTCGCCGCGGTCGAAGCGGCGCCGGCCCGGCACCGACGAGGTCGAGGACTGGTACTCCCCGACCCACCGGAACACCGCCGAGGCCCCGAACTTCGACATGTCCATCACCGTCGGGTGGAACGCGGCCGTCAAGGCCGGCGTCAGCCGCGAGGAGATGGACGCGTGGGCGCTGCGCTCGCACCAGCGGGCCATCGCCGGCATCGACGCGGGCAGCTTCACCGACGAGATCTTCCCGATCGAGGTGCCCCGGCGGGACGGCACGAGCTTCACCTTCGCCGTGGACGAGCACCCGCGGCGCACCACCAGCCTGGAGAAGCTGGCCTCGCTCAAGCCGCTGCACCCCGAGATCGAGGGCTTCAGCATCACGGCCGGCAACGCGGCGGGTGCGAACGACGGCGCCGCCGCCATGGTCATCACTGACGGCGGCTACGCCGCGGAGCACGGCCTGGAGCCGCTGGGCATCGTCCGGGCCTGGGCGTCGGTCGGGGTGCCCCCGGCCGAGACCGGCATCGCCCCCACGCTGGCGATCCCGAAGGCCCTCAAGCGCGCCGGCCTCACCGTGGCCGACGTCGACCTGTGGGAGATCAACGAGGCGTTCGCGTCCGTGGCGGTCGCGGCGTCCAAGCTCCTGGAGATCGACGACAGCCGCGTCAACTTCCTGGGCAGCGGCTGCAGCCTCGGGCACCCGATCGCGACGACCGGCGCGCGGCAGATCATCACGCTGATCCACGAGCTGCGCCGTCGCGGCGGCGGAGTGGCGGTGTCGGCGATGTGCGCCGGCGGGGGCATGGCGAGCGCCCTCGTGCTGGAGGTTCCCGCTCCGCGCTCGAGCTGAGGTTCGCACCGCCGAGGCCCGGTGGGCGCCCACCGGGCCTCGGCGGTGGTCTTCTTTCCGGCCGCCGTGAGCGGCCGGAAAACAAATGAATAAACGGTTGCCACCGGGATCGCGGGTGGCGACATGCATTTCTGGCACCTTGAAGCCAACGGAATGGCGCATACAGTGATGCATCAGGGTATCTGTTACTGGCGATTAGCATGCCCGACGGCGCCGGCCGGGCACGGGGCCCCGGTGTGCCCCGATCCGAGGCCCGTCGGCTTTGTCGCCCAGCAGGCGGGCGGCTGCTGACTTGAACCAGACCTCCGTCTCACATGACTTCTTCCAGGCCCTCCTTCAGGGAGTACCGCCGGGAGCGGTCTATGCCCTCGTCGCGTTGGGCTTCGTCCTGACGTACAAGACCTCGGGTGTTTTCAACCTCGCCTTCGGCGCCCAGGCCTATGTCTCGGCAGCCATGTACTTCAAGGCCCGGGTCATCTGGGAGTGGCCGACCGTCCCGTCGGTCATCCTCGCGGTCTTCGTGATGGCCCCGCTGATCGGGCTGATCCTCGAACGGCTGATCTTCCGGCCGCTGCGGACGGCACCGGCGGTGGCGCGGCTCGTCGTGGCCGCCGGCCTCGCGGTCGCGATTCCCTACCTGTTCGACATCCTGGCCGACTTCACCGCGGTCGCCGGCGTGACGCCGGTCGGTGTCGTTCCCGACGGCGCCAACGTCTTCTACGACCCGTTCGGGGTCTACGCGTACAGCCGCAACGAACTCGTCAGCATGGGCGTCGCCCTGGTCGCGATGGCCGGGCTGGTCGCGCTGTTCCGCTTCAGCGCCATCGGCGTCCGCATGCGCGCGGTGGTCGAGAGCCCGAAGATGACCGAGCTCAACGGTATCCCCGCCGACCGGGTCTCGGCCCTGTCGTGGGCGCTGTCGTCGCTGTTCGCCGGTGTCGCCGGCGTGCTCATCGCGCCCCGCTTCAACACGCTCGCGGCCGCGGACTTCTTCAGCCTCATGGTGGTCGCGATCGCCGCGGCCGCGGTGGGCCGGCTGACGAGCCTGCCGAAGGCGATGGCCGGCGGCCTGCTGCTCGGCATCATCATCGCCCAGCTCAACACCTTCCTCCCGCGCTGGTCCGACGACCACGCCTGGGTCTCGACGATCCAGGACAACCTGACGCCGTCGGTGCCGTTCGTGGTGCTCTTCGGTGTCGTCGTGCTCGTCCCGAGCATCCGGCGCTCCCGGGAGACCGGTGACCCGTTGGCCGGGGTCGAGCCGCCGCCGCCGTCGCTCGGCGGCGAGGTGCGCGACCCGCGCCGGGCCCTGATCACGAGGTTGATCGGCTTCGCCGCGCTCGGCGTCGTCGCCATCGTGGTGCTGGCCCGCGGCGACCAGCTGTGGGTCTTCCTGGTGACGCAGGCCGTGGTGATCGGCATCATCTTCCTGTCGATCACCGTGATCACCGGCATGGCCGGTCAGATCTCGCTGTGCCAGGGGACGTTCGCCGCCATCGGGGCGTTCACGGTCTTCCAGCTCGTCGACCGCTACAACCTCTCGGTCCTGATGGCGGCGCTGATCGGCGCCGCCGTCGCGGCCGTGGTCGGCGCGGTCCTGTCGCTGCCCATCCGCAAGCTGGGCGGCATCTGGACGGCGATCGCGACCCTGGCGTTCGCCTACTTCTTCGACGCCGTGTTGGTGAAGCTCTCCTGGATCGGTGGCGGGGACTCCGCGCTGCTGCAGGGCACCGCCGTGCCGCGCCCGGTCATCGGGCCCTGGGACCTGGCGGACGACAAGTACTACCTGGTGTTCGCCTCGGTGATCCTCATCGTGGTCGCCACGGTCGTCCTCCAGCTCCGCAAAGGTACCTTCGGCCGCACCCTCGTCGCCCTGCGCGGCAGCGAGGTCGGCGCCGAGTCGATCGGCATCTCCGCCGGCCGGGCCCGCCTGGTGGCCTTCGCGGTCTCCGCGTTCATCGCGGGACTCGGTGGCGCGCTGCTGGCGATCCAGCAGGAGAACGTCAACTACGGCACGAACTTCGTTCCCTTCACCGCCCTGTTCTGGGTGGTGATCGTGGTGACGCTCGGCTCACGCACGGTGCGCGGCGCGCTGAACGCCGCCGCGTCCTTCGCGGTGTTCGACCAGCTGATCCTCAAGGGGACGGTGTTCGCCTGGATCCTGCGCAGCCCGACCGCCGTCCCGGACTTCTTCCCGATCTCCGGCAAGTGGGTCTACGTGTTGTTCGGCCTGGCGGCCATCCAGTTCGCCCGGCATCCGGAGGGCCTGGTGGAGCGGCCGGCGAGCATGCCGAAGTTCATCACCAAGCTGGTGGCACTGGCCCGCCCCGCGACCCCGGCCGCGGTGCCGGTGGCCGTCGGCGCGGGCGCGGCGGGACCGGCTCCCGAGCCGGACACCACACCACCCACGGGCACCTCGGCGAAGGCGGCCGCGCCGCCCGCCACCCCGGTTGCCACAGCTGAACCCGCGGCCGGCGACGGGGCGCCGAAGGCCGCGGCCAACGGAGGGTCTGAGCGCCCGGCGGCCTCCTCGCCCGCGCGGACGGAGGACGCGGTCTCGTGAATCGGGTACTGAAGGCACAGGGCGTCACCAAGCGGTTCGCCGGCATCACCGCCCTTGACGACGTCACCATGGAGATCGACGAGGGTGAGCGCGTCGGCCTGATCGGGCCGAACGGAGCGGGCAAGACCACGTTCTTCAACTGCCTGCTCGGCGTGCTGCAGACCGACGGCGGCACGGTGGAGATCGCCGGCAGGGACGTCACGGGCGCGCCGGCCTACCGGCGGGCCAAGGCGGGAATCGGCCGGACGTTCCAGCGGATCGAGCTGTTCCCGGACTGCACCGTCCGGGACCATCTCCTCATCGCCGAGCGGATCCGGCGCGGCGACGGCCGGCTGTGGAAGGACATCATCGGGCTCGGCCGGCCCCGGCCGGCCGAGGTCGCCCGCTGCGACGAGGTGCTCGAGCTGCTCGGCCTCGTCGAACTGGCCGAGGAGCCCATCGAACGGCTCAGCCTCGGCCAGGGCCGCCTCGTCGAGGTCGGGCGGGCGCTGATGACCGAACCGAAGCTCCTCCTCCTCGACGAGCCGTCGTCCGGCCTCGACCGGTCCGAGACCACGGCGCTGGCGAAGACCCTGGAGGAGGTCCAGAGCGCCCAGGGGTTCGCCATCCTGCTGGTCGAGCACGACGTCGAGCTGGTCACCAGCTTCACGACCCGCTCCTACGTCCTCGACTTCGGACGGCTGATCGCGCAGGGCCCGACGCGCGAGGTCATGGCGAGCAGTGAGGTCCGGGACGCCTACCTCGGCAACTTCGAGGTGGCCCAGTGACACCAGTACTGGAGTTCCGGTCCGTCACCGCTGCCTACGGCCCGTTCCGGGCACTGTTCGGTGTCTCGTACACCCTGGCGCCCGGCGAGGCGCTCGCCCTCGTCGGCTCCAACGGGGTGGGCAAGACGACCGTCGCCCGGGTCGCCTCCGGCCTGGTGGTCCCCACCGAGGGATCCGTTCTCGTCGCCGGCAGGGACATGACCGGCGCCAAGCCGTACCGGTTCGCCCGGGCCGGCGTCGCGCACGCCACCGAGGGCCGCTCGGTGTTCGCGACGCTGACGGTGGAGGAGAACCTCTCGCTGTCGTTCCGGCGGGTCCGCGGCCGCCGCGGTGTCCGCAGCGGCCTCGAGCTGGCCTACGAGATGTTCCCGGTGCTCGGCCGGCGCCGCGGGCAGCTCGCGGGCAGCATGTCCGGTGGCGAGCAGCGGATGCTGTCGATGGCCCGGGTCATGGTGGAGATCCCGAAGGTCCTCGTGGCCGACGAGCTGTCGTTGGGCCTCGCGCCGATCATCGTCGCCGAGCTCTACGACACCCTTCGCCGGCTGCGCGGGGAGGGGACGTCGCTGCTCATCGTCGAGCAGCAGGTCGGCCACGCGCTGGACCTGTGTGACCGCGTCATCGTCCTCGACCACGGCTCGGTCTCCTGGACGGGCAGCAGCGCCGAGGCCGCCGGAGTGGTCACGCAGGCCTTCGACCCCGTGCACTGACCCCGACCCGGCTGCCGGGCACGAGCCGTGCCCGGCAGCCGGCCCCGGTTCTCCGACGGCCGGCGCTCACTCCGCGAAAGCGGGGGAGGGCCGGCCGTCCTCGTCCGGCCGGTCACGCAGCCGCAGCGCGCTCGCGAAGAGCCTGGCGAGCTGGTCGACCGCCTCGTCGAAGTCGCAGTCGACCAGCCCCTGGACGAACCACATCTCGGCGAACCGGGAGACCATCGCACCGAGCGCGTGTGCGGCGATCGCGGGGTCGACGTCCGGATCCGCCAGGCCGAGGCCCTGCAGCTGCCGGATCGAACCGACGACGCGTTCCCGGTCGCGCTGCTGGTGCTCGAACCGCTCGTCGGTGAGATGGGCGTCGTAGCGGGACACCTGCTCGATCACCCCGATGATCTGCGCCTCCGCGCGGTAGCTCTCGAGGTAGGTGCGGATGCCCGCCCTGATCCGCTCCCGGGGGACCGCGGTCGAGGACGGCAGGAAGATCGACGTGCTCAGCGGAGCGTTCAGCAGGTCCGTCATCTCCATGGCGACCTCGCGGAAGATCTGCTCCTTGGAGTCGAAGTAGTGGTAGAACGACCCGTGGGAAAGCCCGGCCTGCTCGGCGATGTCCGAGATCCGGGCCTCGAGGAATCCGTCCTTCTCGAAGACGGCCTTGGCCGCGTCGAGCAGCCGTGCGCGCGTCGCGGCGCCCTTGCGCGAGCGAGGCCCGTTCGGCTTCTCGCGATCAACCGGCGCGGCCGTCGACAATTCCTTCTCCTATTCGTGCGGTATCCGTGTCCGTACGGTATCCCGGAGCGATATTCGGGTGGCCCGACAGGGTCGGTGCTGTTTCGGTGTGGTGCTGTTTCAGTGGAGTGCTGTTTCGGCCGAGTGTCGTATCGCGGGAAGTCGCGCGGGGTGTTGTATCGGGGTGTTGTATGGCGGGGTGTCGTAACGGTCTCGGAGGTATGCCCGGTGGCCAGGCGTGCCGACCATACTAGCCGGTGATCGGCTATAGAGCCTGTCCGTCGATCAATCGGTGTGTACGGAGTGTGTCCCCTCCGTCCGCCGGCCGTCGGGGGCGCTGACCTGCCGAGCGACCAGCGGCCTGCCCGCCAGGCGGCGGGGCGGCCCGCCAGGCGCCGCGACCGGCTCGTCGAAGCCGCCAGGGAGGCGTGTCCGGGAACGCCGGCCCTCGAGTGTCACGTGACGCGGAGGCGTCCTGCCAGGAGGCGATCATCGAAGCGGCGAACGGCCTTAAACAGCCTCGGTGATGTCGATTCCCTGTCTCACCGATTCCGGCGGAACGGGGCATGTCTTTCCGGCGGCGAGGGAAACCCGACCGCCGAGTTCAGCACCCGGCGGGACCGCGGTCTCGCGACCGAGAGGCATCCGCGCCGGGCCGCGCGGCCACCTGACCGGAGCCTCGCTGGCCCCCGACGAGTTCGTCCACGCCGGCGCCGGTCCGCGTGGATTCCGGCCGGGGCCGTTCGCGTCGGTATCTGGCAGACTTTCCCCATGCCGCCGGTCCGTTCCGAGACCCAGCCCGCCGGCCCGGCCCGGCCGCGCCGCGGTGGCAGGCCCACCCTCGACGAGACGGCGAGGCTCGACGACGCCGTCCGCGACAGCGCCCTGCGGCTGTTTCTTGAGCACGGCTACGAGGGCACCTCGATGGACGCGATCGCCCGCGCGGCCGGCACGACCAAGGCCTCGCTCTACGCCCGCTTCACCAGCAAGGAAGAGGTCTTCTGCTCGGTCCTCGAGTGGGCGACGCTGCGCCGTGACTGGCCGACGCCGGACCCGGAACCGCCGGACCTCGACGACCTGGAGGGGGCGCTGACGGCGATCGCGCGGACCGCGCTGAGCCGCGCCCTCGACCCGTCGATGGTCAAGCTCGGGCGGATCGCCATCGCCCACGCCTCCCGGTTCCCCGAGCTCGCCCGCCGCACCCACGCCGTCGGCGCCTTCCCGCGCCGGCGGCTCGTGGTCGAGCTGCTGAACCGGCACGCGGCCACCGGAGCGATCGCCGCGGACGACCCCGAGATCCTCGCCGAGCATTTCCTCGGCATGGTCTCCGCGGCACCGGCCCGGTTGGCCTCGTTCGGCATCGTCCGCGACCCCGCGCTGCTGGAGCGCCACACCCAGGTCGCGGTCCGCCTCTTCCTTCGCAGCCTGCGCCCGGACTGACGTCCCCACCGGCCGAGGCCCGCTCCAACGCGTGTTGCCGCAACAGCGCATGGAGTGGCTGACGCAACTCGCCTCGGCTGCCGTCGTCCCCCGGAACGGGCCGGCAAAGCCGCGGAAGTCGGCACCGCTCGACAGGGGGGCTCGCGACCGCTAGCCTCCGTCGCATGTTAGTCGACGCTAACATCGACCGCCCGGTGCCCGGGGGGCGCGCGGAGCCCGCCGAGCCGCTCCGGACGTCGGTCGATGCCAAGGGCGATCCCGCCCGTCACAACGCCGCCGCGTTCGCGGACCTCGTCGAGGAGCTGCGGGGCCGGCTGGCCAGCACGGCGCTGGGCGGGTCCGAGGCTGCCCGCCGCCGGCATGTCGAGCGCGGCAAGCTGCTGCCCCGCGACCGTCTCGACACGCTGCTCGACCGCGGCAGCCCGTTCCTCGAGCTCTCCCCGCTGGCCGCCGACGGGATGTACGACGGCGAGGCGCCGGGCGCGGGAATCATCACCGGGGTCGGCCGGGTCTCGGGTCGCGAGTGCGTCGTGGTGGTCAACGACGCCACCGTCAAGGGCGGCACCTACTACCCGACGACGGTGAAGAAGCACCTGCGCGCCCAGGAGGTCGCGCTGCACAACCAGCTGCCGTGCGTCTACCTGGTCGACTCCGGTGGCGCGTTCCTGCCCCGGCAGGACGAGGTGTTCCCGGACCGCGAGCACTTCGGCCGGATCTTCTTCAACCAGGCGACCATGTCGGCCCGGGGCATCGCCCAGATCGCCGCCGTGCTCGGGTCGTGCACCGCCGGCGGGGCGTACGTCCCGGCGATGAGCGACGAGGCGGTGATCGTCCGCAACCAGGGGACGATCTTCCTCGGTGGCCCGCCGCTGGTGAAGGCGGCGACCGGCGAGGTCGTCAGCGCGGAGGACCTCGGCGGCGGTCTGCTGCACTCGCGGAAGTCCGGCGTCACCGACCACCTGGCCGCCGACGACACCGACGCGCTGACGATCGTGCGGCGCATCGTCGCCGGCCTCGGGCCGCGCGCGCCGCGCCCGTGGGACGTCACCCCGACCGAGGAGCCGCTGTACCCGACCTCCGAGCTCTACTCGGTGGTGCCGGCGGACCCGCGCACGCCCTACGACGTCCGAGAGGTGATCGCCCGCCTGGTGGACGGCAGCAGGTTCGCGGAGTTCAAGAAGGAGTACGGCTCTACGCTGGTCACCGGGGTCGCCCGGCTGCACGGGCATCCGGTCGGCATCATCGCCAACAACGGGGTGCTGTTCGGCGAGTCGGCACTCAAGGGCGCCCACTTCATCGAGCTGTGCGACCGCCGGAGCATCCCGCTGCTGTTCCTGCAGAACATCACCGGCTTCATGGTCGGCCGGGACTACGAGGCCGGCGGCATCGCCAAGCACGGCGCGAAGATGGTCACCGCGGTGGCCTGCGCCCGGGTGCCGAAGTTCACCGTGGTGATCGGCGGGTCGTTCGGCGCCGGCAACTACTCGATGTGCGGCCGGGCCTACTCGCCGCGCTTCCTGTGGACGTGGCCGAACGCCCGGATCTCGGTGATGGGCGGCGACCAGGCGGCCGCCGTGCTCTCGACCGTCCGCCGCGACGCCGTCGAGGCCCGTGGCGGCGAGTGGTCCGCCGACGAGCAGGCGGCCTTCGAGGCGCCGATCCGCGAGCAGTACGAACAGCAGGGCAACCCCTATTACGCCACCGCCCGGCTCTGGGACGACGGCGTCATCGACCCGGCGGACACCCGCACCGTGCTGGGCCTGGCGCTGTCGGCGGCGGCGAACGCGCCGCTGGAACCGGTCGGCTACGGCGTCTTCCGGATGTGAGGGTCGATGTTCCACACGGTGCTCGTCGCCAACCGGGGTGAGATCGCGGTCCGGGTCATCCGGACCCTGCGTGAGCTCGGCGTCCGCTCGGTGGCGGTGTTCTCCGACGCCGACGCGGGCGCCCGCCACGTGACCGAGGCGGACGTCGCGGTGCGCCTCGGCCCGGCCCGCGCGCTCGACTCCTACCTCAACATCGAGCGGGTGCTCGCCGCCGCGGCGGCGACCGGGGCGCAGGCGGTGCACCCCGGCTACGGCTTCCTCGCCGAGAACCCGGTGTTCGCGCAGGCCTGCGCCGATGCCGGTGTGGTGTTCGTGGGCCCGTCCGCGCGGGTCGTCGAGCTGATGGGCAACAAGATCGCGGCCAAGCGCACCGTCGCCGCGGCCGGCGTCCCGGTCGTGCCCGGCCGCGTCGAGCCGGGGATGTCCGACGCCGACCTGGTCGCGGCCTCGACCGAGATCGGCTACCCGGTGCTGGTCAAGCCGGCCGCCGGCGGCGGCGGCAAGGGCATGCGGCTCGTCCGCGAGCCCGCCGCGCTCGCCGAGGCGCTGCGCTCGGCCCGCCGGGAGGCCGCCGCGTCCTTCGGTGACGACACGCTGTTCGTCGAGCGGTTCGTCGACACCCCGCGCCACATCGAGGTGCAGATCCTCGCCGACACGCACGGCAACGTGATCCACCTCGGCGAGCGGGAGTGCAGCCTGCAGCGCCGCCACCAGAAGATCGTCGAGGAGGCGCCGTCGGTGCTGCTCGACGCCGCGACCCGGGCGCGCATCGGCGGCGCGGCCGTCGACGTCGCCGCCGCCGTCGGGTATGTCGGCGCCGGCACGGTCGAGTTCGTCGTGGGCACCGACCGGCCTGACGAGTTCTTCTTCATGGAGATGAACACCCGGCTGCAGGTCGAGCACCCGGTGACCGAGCTGGTCACCGGCGTAGACCTGGTCGCCGAGCAGCTGCGGGTCGCCGCCGGCGAGCCACTGCGGATCACCCAGGACGAGGTGCGCCTGACCGGTCACGCCGTCGAGGCCCGGGTGTACGCCGAGGACCCGGCCCGCGGCTTCCTGCCCACCGGCGGGGACGTCCTCGTCCTGCGGGAGCCGACGGGCGCGGGGGTACGCACGGACTCGGGCCTGCGGGCGGGTACGGAGGTCGCCGCCACCTACGACCCGATGCTGGCCAAGATCGTCGCCTGGGCGCCGGACCGGGCGGGTGCGCTGGCCCGCCTCGACGCCGCGCTCGCGGGCACCACGCTGCTGGGCGTCACCACGAACATCGGCTTCCTGCGCCGCCTGATCGGCCATCCCGACACCCGTTCCGGCCGCCTCGACACCGGTCTGGTCGAGCGGCACCTCGAAGCACTCACTGATCCCGCCGGGCAGGGCCTGCCCGGCGAGCCCACGGCGGACGACGCCCTGGAGGTGTTCGGGCTGGTCGGCGCGGTCGGGATGGTGCCGACCGGATCGGTCGTCGACCCCTGGGACGTGCCGTCGGGCTGGCGGCTGGGCGAGCGGGCCTGGTCGCGCTGGTCGGTCGCCGCTCCCGGCGGGGCCGGGGGTTCGCCGGCACGCGAGGTCGCGGTGCAACGCGCCGCCGACGGCCGGCTGCTGGTCCGTCTGGACGGCGGCGGGCCACGCGCGGCCGAGCTCGACTGGCTGCCCGCGGCCACCCCGGGCCAGCCCGCGGACGCGCTGGTCACCGTGGACGGCCGGACCAGGCGGTGGCAGGTGGCCGTCAGCGGGAGCACGGTCTGGGTGGGCGCCGACGGGTTCACCTGGGCGCTCGCGGAGCGGCGGGCGGAGAGCGGCGCCGACGCGGCGGCCGGCGAGCACAGCGGCGAGGCGCGCAGCCCGATGCCGGGCACTGTCGTCGACGTGCGGGCGGCCCCCGGCGACGTCGTCGAGCCCGGAGCCCCGCTGGTGGTCGTCGAGGCCATGAAGATGGAGCACACCGTGGTCGCGGCGGTCGCCGGACAGGTGAAGGACGTCCTCGTCCGGGTCGGCGACTCGGTCGCGCTGGACGCGCTGCTCGCGGTCGTCGAGCCGGCGCCCGACGGGGTGGCGGACGGAGCCGGGGCGGCCGACGGGCCCGCGGGAGCGGCCGATGCCCCAGCCTGATCCGTACCGGCCCGACCCGTACCGGCCCGACGCGCGCCAGCCGGGTGGGCTGCAGCCAGGTGGGCTCCAGCCGGACGTCCACCGGGCGGACGGCCTGCCCGAGTCGGTGACGATCTACGAGGTGGGCCCTCGCGACGGGCTGCAGAACGAGGCCTCGGTCGTCGACGTGGCGGTCAAGGCGGAGTTCGTCCGGCGGCTCGCCGGCGCCGGGCTGCGGGCGATCGAGACGACGAGCTTCGTCCCGGCGGCCTGGGTTCCGCAGCTCGCCGACGCGGCGGAGCTGCTGGAGCTGCTGGGCTCGCCGCCGCGGGGCGCCCGGCGGCCGGTGCTGGTCCCGAACACGCGGGGGCTGGAACGGGCCCTGGCGGCCGGGGCCGGCGAGATCGCGGTCTTCGGCAGCGCCACCGAGACCTTCGCGCGGCGCAACCTCAACCGCACGGTCGACGAGTCGCTGGCGATGTTCGAGCCGGTGGTGACGGCGGCCCGGGCCCGGGGCCTGGCGGTCCGCGGCTACCTGTCGATGTGCTTCGGCGACCCGTGGGAGGGCGCCGTCCCGCCCGGGCAGGTCGCCGCGATCGCCCGGCGCCTGGTCGACCTCGGTGTTGACGAGCTGTCGCTGGGCGACACCATTGGAGTGGCCACCCCCGGCCACGTCGAGGCCCTGCTCGCCGAGCTGGCCGCGGCCGGGATCGGCCCGGGGACCCTCGCGGTGCACTTCCACGACACCTACGGCCAGGCTCTCGCCAACACCCTTGCCGCGCTGCGCGCCGGGGTGAGCACGGTCGACTCGTCCGCGGGCGGCCTCGGCGGCTGTCCGTACGCGAGGAGCGCGACCGGCAACCTCGCCACCGAGGACCTCGTCTGGATGCTGCACGGCCTCGGCGTCGGCACCGGCGTCGACCTCGGGGCGCTGGTGCGCACCAGCGTGTGGATGGGGGAGCGGCTGGGCCGGCCGAGCCCGTCACGAGTCGTGCACGCGCTGGCCGCGCGGCTCGCCGAGGACGGTGCCACGGCGGACGCGGGAACCAGCGCCGAACCCGGGTACGGCGCCGAACCCGGACACCGAACTCAACCCGTCGGACGGATGTAGTGAAGCAGGAGAAGGAGACGGGCCATGCCTGACAGCCGGCTGAGCGAAGAGCACGAGACCCTGCGCAAGACGGTCGAGGAGTTCGCCCGGGAGGTGGTCGCCCCGGCGGCCGCCGGGCACGACGAGGCGAAGACCTTCCCGTACGAGATCATCGCGCAGATGGCCGAGATGGGCCTGTTCGGCCTGCCGTTCCCGGAGTCCTACGGCGGCCAGGGCGCCGACTACTTCGCGCTCTGCCTGGCGATCGAGGAGCTGGCGCGGGCCGACTCGTCGGTGGCGATCACCCTCGAGGCCGGGGTGGGCCTCGGTGCGATGCCGATCTACCGGTTCGGCACCGAGGCGCAGCGCGAGGAGTGGCTGCCGGTACTGGCCAGCGGCCGCGCGCTGGGTGCCTTCGGGCTGACCGAGCCGGGCGCCGGCAGCGACGCGGGTGGTACCCGCACCACGGCCCAGCTCGTCGGTGACGAATGGGTGATCAACGGGTCGAAGGCGTTCATCACGAACTCCGGGACGGACATCACCCGGGTGGTGACGGTGACCGCGGTGACCGGGGAGCCGGTGAACGGCCGGCCGCAGATCTCCTCGATCATCGTCCCGGTGCCGACGCCGGGCTTCAGCGCGGGCGCGCCCTACTCGAAGGTCGGCTGGCACGCCTCGGACACCCGGCCGCTGTCGTTCCAGGACGTGCGGGTCCCGGCGGAGAACCTGCTCGGTGAGCGGGGCCGCGGATACGCGAACTTCCTGTCCATTCTCGACGAGGGCCGCATCGCCATCTCGGCGCTTTCCGTCGGCTTGGCGCAGGCCTGCGTGGACGAGAGCGTGAAGTACGCCAAGGAACGGGAGGCGTTCGGCGCGCCGATCGCCCGAAACCAGGCCATCGCGTTCAAGCTCGCCGAGATGGAGACCCGGACCTACGTAGCCCGGACGGCCTATTACGACGCCGCGTGGCGGATGCTCGCCGGCCTGCCTTTCAAGAAGGAGGCGGCGATGGCGAAGCTGTTCTCCTCCGAGGCGGCGGTGACGAACGCCCGCGAGGCGACCCAGATCCACGGCGGGTACGGATTCATGAACGAGTACCCGGTGGCGCGGCACTGGCGCGACTCCAAGATTCTCGAAATCGGTGAGGGCACCAGTGAGGTGCAGAAGATGCTGATCGCGCGCCACCTCGGCGTCTGACGGACGGAGCGGCCAGCTGTGAAGCGGATTGTCGAAGCGATCATGGCCGGCGACGCGCGTTCGCCGGAGCGGCGGGCGGAGTTCGGGGCGTTGGCGGTGCCGGAGTCGTACCGGGGTGTGGTGGTGCGCAAGG